>JAICJW010000042.1 GCA_025928215.1 Chloroflexia bacterium
CTTCCCTCTCTTCCCTCTCTGCGTTCTCTGCGGGTTCCCCCGTTTCCGTTGACGCACCGATGGGGGCGCGCTACGCTCTCGCGGCGATTGGTTCGGATTGCGATGGGAGGCAAACGAGATGGCGCTCAATGAGGCATTGTTCAAGCAGTTGGTGGAGACGCCCGGCGTGCCGGGGCGGGAGGAGCAGCAGCGGGTAATCGCCCGCGAGCAACTGGGCGCGCTGACAGACGAGGTACGTACGGATGCGCTCGGCAATGTGATCGGCACGAAGAAGGGGCGGGACGATGTGCGCGTGATGCTCGCCGCGCACATGGATGAGATCGGCTTTTTGGTCAAATACATTGACGATAAGGGCTTTCTCCGCCTGCAAACGCTCGGCGGTCACGATCCGGCGAACATGGTTTCGCAGCGCGTGCTCGTGACGACCGCGAGCGGCACGGCGCTGCGTGGTGCGCTCCAGCCCGCCCGCAAGCCGCCGCACCTGACGCGCGGCGAAGAACGGAAAATGCCCCAGGCTGACGAGTTCTTCGTGGATCTCGGCATGTCCGCCGATGCCGTCAAGGAGGCCGTGCGGGTCGGCGATTACGTGACGATGGATCGCACCTTCGAGCGCGTCGGCGACAACTACATCTGCAAGGCGATGGACGACCGTGCCAGCCTCTTCGTGATGTTCGAGGCGCTGCGGGCGATGCGCTCGCACGAGGCGACGATCTACGCCGTCGCCACTGCACAGGAGGAAGTCGGCTTGCGCGGCGCGGCGGCGAGCGGTTCCGCGCTCAACCCGACGATTGTCGTCGCGCTCGATGTGACGCTGGCGATGGACATACCCGGTGGCGGCGGGGAGAACACCGTGACGACGCTCGGCGGCGGCGCGGCAATCAAAATCATGGACGGCTCGCTCATCTGCCATCCGAAACTCGTCGAGCATTTCCGCGCCATAGCCGAGCGCGAGGGCATCACGCATCAGATGGAGATCCTCCCCGCCGGTGGCACGGACGCGGGCGGTATTCAGCGGCTGAACGGCGGCGTCCCGGCAATCACGCTCTCCATCCCAACGCGCTATGTCCATACCGTCAATGAGATGGTGAGCGCGGCGGATGTGCAGGCATGCATTGATCTCCTCGCACGGTATCTGGAAGAAGCCCATCAGGGGGATTACGCGCTGTAGTCGTCGCGAAATCATCCCGGCCTGACGCGGTAGGTGGCGATGTCATAGGCGGGCTGGAAGCCGACTTTGACGGCGACGCGCTGGGAGGCGCGATTCGTCACCGCCGCGACATATATCGCGGTCTTGCCATGGCTGAGGATATCTGCCGCCGCCGTGGCGACGACCGCCGTCGCTAATCCTTGCCCGCGCCGTCGTGGGGCGGTCCAGACGGACATTACCTCCTCAGTCCAGTCCATCGTGTTCGCCGCGATCGCATGGGCGATCAGCCGGTCGTTCGCGACGATGCCGAAGGGTCGGAATCCTTGCTCAAGCCCATCGAGGAAGGCCGTGACGTCCATCATCGCCGCACTCGCCGCCACGATCGGTGCATCCGCCGCTCGCAGACGGCGGGCGGTGGGCGCGGGCGGGATGGCGAGGCGTGCCGCCGAAAAAACGGTCTCGCTCGGCTGCTCCTGTACGAGGCGGAACGCGGTTGTCAGTGCGGGCAGCGTCCACGGGCGATGGACGGCGATCCGCTGCACACCCGTGGGGCAGGCGGCGATCAGCGGCAGGAGCGCACCTTCATCCGCCGCCTCGAACCGTGCCGCCAGCGTATCGTCCTCCTCCCGCGCGACGACGAGAACGCCCGCCAGCACGCCGCCTCGCACCGCGCCGATACAGCGAATCTCCCGGTCATAGCGCAGCGCGCCGAGCAATTCGACCGTGGCGACCGGATCGCGTCCGAGGAACGTCGTCGCCTGCTCCGGTGAGATGCTCCGCACGGTCGCGGCGGACGCGCTCATTCGCCGTCCACGAAGCGTACGCCGTACCGCCCGCGCAGATAGTCGTACATGAACTGCGTGGCATCCGTGTTGACGCCGCGATAGCCGTCGCGGATTTCGGAGAACTGGAGCATGAAGACGACATCGCCGTTGCGATAATGGCAGTAGAGCGACCACCGCTCGTCCCGTTCCAGCAGCGTGAAGTCGGAGATGATCTCGCCGCCGTGCTCGCGCAGGTGGTAGTAGCAGCGCTCCAGATCGTCCACGATGAAGCCGAGATGATGCCAGCGGGACGGGATACCATCCGAAAGCGGCGCGACGGCGGTGCCGAAGATGAAGAGCGCGGTGAGGCCCGTCGTCAGCACCGTCTGGTGCGGGTCGTCACGCATGATCTGCATCCCCACCACCGTATGGAAGAAGTCGCGCGCGGCGGGGCGATCGGCGACGGTGATCGCGAGATGATCGAAGGCGAGGGTGCGGAAGGGGCCGGGTTCGCCCGTCAGCGGCTCGGCATGGACAATGAATGTCTGGGTGCCGAAGTGCGCGACCGTCTCGCCGACGAACATATCGGGGTAGACGATCTCATCCTTCGGCGTGCGGATGCGGAGGCGATGCCCGCGCCGCAATTCCGTCGGGATCGCACTCTCTAATGCCTGATGGAAAATGTCCATCGCCTTTAGCGTCGCCGGGAAATCCTGCTCCCCGACGCGGAGGGTAATGAGATAGGTCTGTTCGGTTTCCGGCATCAGTTCTGTTTCTCCATCGTACTGGGGAACGGAGATTAGAGCCGCTCCCATTCCTCGCGGCTGATGCCCGCTTGGCGGAGGATGCGCGCGAGCAAGCCAATGCCAACATCGCCGTCATGCGGATTGGGAAGGGTGATTTTCACTTGACCACGCCATAAATTCATGCTTCGTGCCCGCGCGTGGCCCAGTGAAACCGAATTGGCGCAAAGAGCGGATAAGATCAACGCACTTAATGGGCCGAACTGCGGCACTACGCCGCGACCTCTATCGCGAGGCTGATACCATCAACGGTCGGGAGCGGATCATGATCGGCAATCTTGAGCAGTAGCCAGTCCTCCAGGACCTCTTGTAGTTCCTCGCGGCACGCTTCCACGGTATCCGCATTCGCCCATACGCCCTGGAGAGGGGGTATTTCGCCATACAGGGTTCCGTCATCGGGCAAAATCTCATAGTGCGCGTGACGCATTGCGGCCTGGATGTATTTCGTCAGCATGTCGGGCTCCTTCGTATGTCTTACCCAGTACACTTTATCATGCATCGGTTGCCAAGTGTGCTTTATTGCTCCGGCGTTTGCCGCGCACTCTCTCCGCGATGCCACTCAACACGAGGCTCCCGAGCAGATAGAGTCCCATCCGGCTGCTCCCTTTGACGGTGCGGTCCATCATCTCGCCGTAGAAGGCCGTGCCCTTGTTCCCTCCGCCCACCGCGCCCAGTTTTTCGAGCACGGGCGCAACGGAGGAGAGGCAGGCGAGCGCGATCTTCGGATAGACTTTCGCCTTAATGCCGATCAGAACGGACGCGCTCGCCGCGATCACGATGCCGCGCGAGAGGTTCGCCGCTTTCGCCTCGCCGAGCACGGCGACGGGCGTCATCTTGCCCGCCGCCTTGTCGGAGCGCCAGTGGAAGAAGTGATGATTGAGGAGCACGTCCGTCGTGAAGAGGCCGGGCGGCAAGGCGGCGACCAGCGGCGCCCAGGCGAGGCGCCCCGTTTGCGCATAATAGGAGCCGAGCGTGGGCAGGAGGCCGAATGAGGCGAGGATGCCCGCCTCTCCGAGACCGTGCCCGATATAGCCATAGGCGAGGGGCGGCGCGACGTAGAGTGTGCCGAAGCCGAAGCCGGCCGCCGCGAGGCCGAGCACCGCCGGGCCGCTCGTCTTCGTCAGCCCGACGCCGCAGAGGAGCGCCGTGCCCCACAGCCCCGCCGCGAGCAGGTTCGCCTCTTGTTCGGAGAGAACGCCGCCCGTCAGCGAGCCGGAGGAGGTATCCAGCGTCCCTTCCGCCGCCATCGCGATGGCCCGCTCGTCCGCGCCGGAGCGAAAATCGAAGATGTCATTCGTGACATTCGCGGCGAGATGCGCCGCGACCGCGCCGACGAGCGTTAAGGCGAAGGGCACGGGCCGGAAGACACCCTTCCGCTGCCACGCCAGCGCCGCGCCAATGCTCACCGGCATCGCCATCACCGGCACGACGTTTGCCCGCGTCACCGCCGCGAACCGTTCAAGCCGCTCATTGACGGTACTGCCCGGATAGCCCCATCGCTGCGTGCCGGGCGCGAAGGTGATCGGTTGCCGGTGCACCATGCTATCGCGCCGGGTGGCGACCGTCACGGTCTCCGGCACGATCCGCACGGCGCGATGGGTCTGCGGCGCTGGCTTCAGTTGATCCGTCGCCCGCGCGCCGATCTGCCGCAGGAGGTCGGCATTCACTTTCCGGTCATGGACGAGGACCGCGCGCCCGCTCCCTTCCAGCCACGTCGTGCCCGCAGGCGTGCCGATCCGAAAGGCGACACCATTACGCCGCTTCAGCGCCGCATGCGCCGCCGAACCTTCCGGGATCGCGTAGGCGAGCGAAAGCGTCTCCGCTGTGTGCGTGAAGGCATAGGGTGTCTCGCGCAATTGCGTCATATCCCGCATGGCGGTGCCAATGACGCACGATGGCTGGGTTTCCAGTATGGCAGCGAGCAGGGAATGGACGCCGTTGTCCATCAGGGTTACTCCTCTTTAGGCCTGCTGTTTTCGCGCAACAAGGCTTCGAGTGTTGTGGTTGCGTGCTCGCGCCCTTCGCGATCAATGGCAACGGTGATGAGGACATCCGCAACCGCGCGCTGCGCCCGGTGCAGGAGGTAGCCATTCTCCCTGAGAAAGAGATCAAGACAGGCAAAGGCGGTCGTCTTATTGCCATCCTCGAACGCTTGCGCCTCCGATATGGCGATGGCAAGCAGCGCCGCCTGCCGAATACAATCCGCATCTTCGTAGTATGCCGCGTGCTGTGGGCGGTAGAGCGCGCTTTCCAACAGTTCGGGGCGCAACAACGAGCGGGGCTGATACCCACCCGCTCGCATCACGCGCTCGTGGATCGCGATGACATCAAGGAGCGTAAGGTAATTTGGCATCTAGCGACCGGCGAGATGCCGGTAGGTGTCCGCATTCTCGTGCAAACTTTCGTCCAATAGGGTTTCCAGTTGTGGTGAGAGACGCGGGCGCACATCGGCGGCGCGCACGGTGACGAAAACGAGATCACCTTCCTCGATGCCCTGCTTCACCACTTCCTCATCGGGAATCGTGACGACAAACCGCCCATTCGCTTTGCGAAGCCGCTGCGGCCCCTGAACGCCGCTCCGTGTTCGCTTCTTCACCGTTACCATCGCGTTCCGGTCCTCTCTCACGCGTATATCGCGTACATACGATACGACATATATATGTGCATGTCAAACCATCGTTCGGTGATTATCACGTACAATCCGCCGTAGCAAGGAAACCGATCAAAAGAGGAGGGAAAGCAATGGAAAACAGACATCCCGCAATCGCGACGCTGCTGCAAGACCTCGTGCGGATTGATTCGGTCAATCCAAGTCTCGTGCCGGGTGCGGCGGGCGAGGCGGCAATCGCTGCCCACATCGCGGACTATCTGCGGGCAGCAGGCTTCACGGTCTACGTGGATGAAGCGGCGCCGGGCCGTGCGAGCGTGATGGCTGTCCTACCCGGCACACGGCGTGATGAAGCGCCCGGCCTTGTATTGTGCGGCCATACGGATACGGTCGGCATCGCCAATATGACCGATCTGCCCTTCGATGGCCGCATCGAGGGCGACCGCCTCTACGGGCGCGGCGCGCTCGATATGAAATCCGGCGTCGCCGCGATTCTCGATGCCGCGCGGACGATTGCCGCCACCGGCCCACTCGACGGCGATCTCATCCTCGGCCTCGTCGCGGACGAGGAGTATGCGAGCATCGGCGTCGAGCAGCTCGTCGTCAAATTGCGCGAGCGGGGGTTGCATCCGGCGGCGGGCATCGTCACGGAGCCGACGAACCTCGCTGTCGTCCATGCGCATAAGGGGTTCACCTGGGGGCGGATCGAGACCGTCGGGCGTGGGGCGCACGGGAGCGCATACGACGCGGGCATTGATGCTATCGCGCTGATGGGGCGCGTGATCGCGCGATTGGAGGCATTCGACCGGACGGAACTGCCCCGGCGGACGCACCCGCTGCTCGGGCGGGCCTCGGTGCATTGCTCGCTCATCTCCGGTGGCGTCGAACTCTCGACCTACCCGGATCGCTGCACGCTGGAGATCGAGCGGCGGATGCTCCCCGGCGAGACGCCCGCCGCCGTCCGCGGCGAGATCGAAGGGATGCTCGCCGCTCTGCGTGCCGAATCGCTGGATTTCACGGCGACCTACACGCAGTTCTTCGAGCGCTCGCCGCTGAAAGTGCCGGAGGACGCGCTCATTGTCCGCGCCATTGACGCCGCCGCGACGCCGGTACTCGGCACCCCGCCCATGCATACCGGCATGTCGGGCTGGACGGACGCGCAAGTGCTCGACGGTGCGGGCATCCAATCCGTCCTCTTCGGCCCCGGCGCCGAACCGGACCCGGCGGCGGAATCGCTCAGTCAGGCGCATGCCGCCGTTGAATACGCCAGCATCCGCTCGATCGCGACCTGTAGCCGCATCCTCACGTCCGTCGCCCGTTCCTTCTGCCGAGTGCCTTGAGAACGCGAGAAACCGTCTCAAAACCGCTTCAATACTGGTGAGATGTAGTGGTCTACCATAGATGATTTGCTGGATTTGGTGGACGGGCGCCCTCGGGCAGATTTATCTGAGAGAGTTCAAATACACCTCAAAATCCCCTTGTGCGCTGTTAGCCTATGCGACAATATACCGTGGAAAAAGAGCAGTTGTGATTAGAGAAAGAGAATACCATGAGACGGGCAGGTGTAGCGGTTATCATTGTTTCACTGAGTTTGGGACTCTTGCCATCAGCGGCGGCTGCGGGAGATAGTCGCTTTTTCTCCGAGACCGGGCAGACGAGCAGCAATGCCTTCTATGAGTTTTGGCTCTCACATGGGCAGACCGCAGTTCTTGGCTTTCCTGTCTCGCCTACTTTCCGAGCCAGTACGGATGACAGTCCCCCAAACACTGTGGTGCAAGCGTATGAGCGTGTAGTCATGGAATGGCATCCTGAGAACCCTTCGGGGGAGCGCGTGCAACTCACCCGGCTGGCAGTTAAGCGGCTCGATCAGTATATACAGGATTATCAATCGAAGTCGCCGGGAATGCCCGATGTTCGGACTCTCGCTCCACGCATATGTCACACTGGGAGCGATTGCGAAACCTTCGACGCCACGCGTCACACGACCCTCGGGGCGTTTCGTGATTTCTGGAACGTGAACGGCGGTCTAGCGGTCTTCGGCTATCCTTTGACAGAGGAGTTCACTGTTACAGATCCCGCGACCAGCCGCCCTGTTGCAATCCAGGTTTTTGAGCGGGCAATATTCGAATTCCATACCGAGATTGACGGCGGGACAATCCTCCTTGAGCGGTTAGGCGCAGAATTGTGGGACTACTATCGTGATAACACGCTGGCCCATCCCGAGTGGTTCGTGACGGTACCAGATATGACCAGCAATGCCCCCTTCCTTCCCGCCATGCCATAACTGAGGGGTGACGCCGTAATCTGCGTTTATCGAGAGGTATCTATCGTTCGATAATTCGGTAATCGCCCTGGGCACACGATGAAAGGATGAGCGAGCTGCGCACGTCGGAACTGGCCAACGCCGTGGGCGTCCATCCCAATACCGTGCGTCGCTATGTGGATCGGGGCTACCTGCCGCCTGTCGAGCGCAGCCCATCCGGCTACCGCCGCTTCACGCAGCGCCACCTCGATTGCCTGCGTGTGGCGCACCAGGTCTATTGCAACCAGTATCCCAGCGTACCGATCCGCCAACTGGGGCTGCGTATCACCCAAGCCACCGCCAGCGGCGACCTGGAAGGCGCGCTGGAACTGGCCCACAGGTACCGGGCTTTCGTGCAGTCGGAGCGGATACAGGCCAACATCGCCGCCGGTGTACTGGCGCGCTGGGCCTTTGAGGAGCCTGCGGACATCACCATCCAGCCGCTCCCGATCGGACACGTCGCCCGCCTCCTGGACGTGACGATTGACGTCCTGCGCAATTGGGACCGCAACGGGTTGATCGCTGTGCCACGCGATCCATCGAACGGCTATCGGCGCTATGGGCTGCGCGAAATCCGCCGCCTGCGCGTGATCCGGCTGCTCTCCCGCGCCGGCTACAGCCTGTCTGCCATCCTGCGTATGCTCATCCAGCTCGACCGGGATGAAACGACCGACCCGCGCCGCGCGCTCGACATGCCCCGCCCCGACGAAGACGTGATTACGGCCCGCGACCGCTGGCTCTCCACGCTCACCGACCAGGAACGACGGGCCAGGACGACTATCGCCCTGCTTGAAGAAATCATCCGCAGACAGACGGCCGGGTATCGCTGAACTGCCAGTCTCATCGGGCATCGCTGCGTCGGTAGCTCCTCGCTCGCGCATACCGCTCTCGGTTGATCGGGCACACAACCCTCCCTATGCACACCAGGGTTTTAGAATCTAAATCGGGAGGCGGTGTCTGTGCCGTCTCCGTTCTCTCTTGTACGATTCGCATGGAGGGCGTATGGACCAAGAGGCCATCATCCAGTACATCACGGACACGTTTACGGGTATTGAGGTTCAGCGGCCAACCGACGGTCCGGGGGCGGGCGACACCTTCATTTTCTATGACCCCGAGCACAACCTTGATCCCAAGCACCGGATGCCCTTCGCCACTATCGTCACCAAAGACTACGGCGACTTTGACAACGCCTCACACCTGCATCGCCCGCACGTCTTCCGGCTCAATATCGGCGTCGGCAGGGAGACGTTTCGCGCGCTCTTTGGCCCTCCGGTCAGCGCGCGGAGTGGTGAGAGCGCCAGCGTTGACTTCGCCGCCTTGGACCGGCTGATGCCCCATCCGGTGTACGCGCCGCAGTCGTGGGTGTGCGTGCTCAACCCCAGCGCCGAAACCTTCGAAGCCGTCAAGCCCTTGCTGGCCGATGCCTATGCCGGAGTCGCCACCCGGCACGCCCGCCGCGCGTCCACTCCCGACTGAGCAGGCAACTCTCTCACTGGCCGTCTCCTGTCCCCGATGACACTCCATGCAGAACGCCCTCAGATCGTCGGGGCGCTCTCCCCGCTGCGGGCATCTCCGTTCCGCGCCGTGACGGTAACAAAATGGATACCGGCCGCACCACTCGGGAAATTCTGCTCATCTTTCGTCGGCTGGAGCGCGCCATTGCCTTCGTAGCACCGTGTGCCGAGTTTGTAGTCGCCATGCTGAGGTGGCGTCCACGGGAACTGCCAGAGCGACCACGACTGAGGCGACGGGTTCGCCGTGATCGTCGCGGGGAGCCATGTTGCGCCGCCATCGGTCGTTATCTCGACCTTGCTGACGCCGCGCAACCCGGCGAAAGCGACTCCCTGTACCGTGATCGGTTGGCCGGACGACACGGTCTCGCCCTGCGCCGGGGCATCAATGCGCGAGAGGGTCGTGACGACCGCCGCGCGGTCCCATCCCTGCGACTCGTAAAAGCCTTTCGTGTGTCCGTTTTGAACGGTAATGCGCGTCACCCATTTGACGTGCTTCTCGCCGTATCGCCCCGGTGTGATGATCCGGGCGGGGTAGCCATGCCGCTGTGGGAGCGGCGCGCCGTTCATGCCATACGCGACGATCACGCCCTCCGCCGCGATGGTATCGAGCGCCATCGTGTTCGTGTAACCGTCCGAGGCGGTGAAGAGGATTTCCGTCACGCCGGGCTCCGGTTTCGCCATCGCGATGAGCGATTGCAGCGGGATGCCATGCCAGACCGCCGTGCTGATCAGACCGCCGCCGAGCGTATTGCCGATACAGACGAGCGTCGCCGTCTCATCCACGGCGGGCAACGCGTGGAGGTCAGCGAAGGAGAGCGTCATGGGGTGTGCGACATCGCCGTCAATCTCCAACTGCCAGACGGCGGGGTCGCTGATCCGTGGGTCTGCGAGGTTCTTCGTGACGCTGTAGAAGGCCGCGTTGTCCGTGATCGGCTGGACGGGCCGCGCCGGACGGTGGCCGTCGTAGCCGAGCGTCGCGTGGCGCTGGCGGCCGAGCGCGCGCCCACCGAAGGCGACGGCCGCACCCGCGCCGACGAACGCGATCGCCTGCCGCCGTGTGACCGTTCGCGCGCCATCATGCATCACCATCGCGGTGGCGATTGGTCGCCGCCGGGCAAGCAGGAAGAGCATTGGGAGAAGAAGGCCGAAGAGGAGGTAATCGCCGCCGATCGCGATGATTGTCAGCGCGCGGCCGGTGGCGAGGGAGCGGCCATGGTAGTTCTCGGCGAGGACGGGCCAGAGGGCGGCAAGCGTCATGACCCAGAGACCGAGCGCGACGAGCGGCCCAAACGCCCACTGCCTCCAGATCGGTGCGTCTTCCCTCCCCCAGGAGCGCGCGTACGCTATCGCCACCGCGCCGCCGACGAGCAGTTGCGCGCCGATAGCGGCGAGTTCGGGAATCAGTTTGGCGAACTGGGCAATCACGCCAATGATGTCACCGGACGCCGCCCCCGGCACAAGCGGGATGATGCGCTCGGTGATGAGGCCCGGTACGGAGGCGACGCCGAAGAAGAGGTGATGCCCAAACATCGCCGCCGTCATCCAGAGTGCGGCGATCACGCCGAGCAATCGCGGATTGCCGACGCTCGCCTGATCGGTCATGTGCGCCTCCCACGAAGGGCTGGGGACTGAGGCCGGAGAGCTTGACCACATTATGGCAGGCGATGGAGCGCGGGTCGAACGCCGTCTCAGTCCTCAGCCCTTCCCCGCCAGGTGGACGATGCGTTGCTCCCGCAGGCGGGCGGCGGCGGCGGTGAAGTACTCCGCGACATCGCCCTGCGTGCGAATCCAGGCGAGGTAGCGGGCGATGCCCACCGCGAGCGGCACCTGCGGCTGCCAGCCGAGGGCGGCGATCCGGCTGAAGTCGCTCGTCAGGTGGCGGATTTCGCCGGGGCGAAACGCGCCGGGGAACTCCGGCGCGACCGCGACGCCGAGCGTCTCCGCGAGCAGCCGGGCCAAATCGCCAATCGCCGTCCCGACGCCACTGCCAACGTTGAAGACGCCGCCATCCGCGCGGTCATCGGTGGCGACGAGGAGATTGGCGCGGGCGATGTCCTCCACGAAGCAGAAATCGCGCGTTTGGTGGCCGTCCTCGTAGACGACGGGCGCGCGGTCGTTCAAAAGGCGGGTGCAGAAGATGGCGATCACGCCGGTATAGGGGTTGAAGATGCTCTGGCGCGGGCCGTAGGTGCAGGAGTACCGGAGGGCGACGGTCGGGATACCGGTTTGCCGCCCCCACGCCATCACGAGCCGCTCTTGATCTGCCTTCGAGATCGCATAGACCGTCTGCCCGCCAATCGGCGTCCGCTCCGGCGTCGGGACGGGCGTTGCGGGGTGGCCGCACGCATCGCGCACCTCCCAGATGCCCGCCTGCAACTGCGCGAGCGGTCGCGTCTCGGGAAAGAAAAGTGCGCCATCCTCCCCGCGGTATGCTCCCTCGTCATAGACGGCCTGCGACGAGGCGACAATGACCTTGCGGACGGGCAATGCGTCGTCGCGGATCGTTTCGAGCAGAAGCGCGGTTCCGTACGAGTTCACTTCGATGTACTTGGCGATCTCTGGCATATAGCCCCCGTACGCCGCCTCGTGAAAGACGACATCCACGCCGTCGAGCGCGGCGCGGAGGGCGGCGCGATCTCGGACATCGCCCGTCTGATACGCCGCGCTCGGGTTCAGCCAGGCCGGGGGGCCGTTACGATGTGTCTGTGGCTCGAAGTTGTCGAGCACGCGCACCTGCCACCCCTCCGATACGAGGAGATCAACGATGTGCGAGCCAATCAACCCCGCGCCGCCGGTCACGAGCGCCGTTGCCATCAATCATCACCGCCCGCCGCCGCGAGCCGGTCGCTCGCGGGCGAAGCAATGGGCTGGGGCGCACTCCCGTCCCAGAGACGTAAGCGGCGGAAGGCGGTGGCGGTCGCGGGTGCGTCATGCGGCCCGGCGAGGTAGGCGGCGAGATGGCGCAGATCGGTCACTTCATCCACATCCCACAGCAGGGCGAGGGAATGGAGCGAGATCCGGCGTGTCCGCGCATTGGCGCGGAGATCATCGTAGATCGTCGCCGTGCTCATCGGGACGGTGCCGAGGATGTCCACACCGCTCCGCTGCCCGATCAGGCTGTAGCCGCCGTCGTATGTCGGGGCGAGCGTCGCCATCGAAACATCCAACGCCGCGAAGGCCGTGGAGACCATGCGCGTGGACAGTTGCGGCGAGTCGGAGGCAATCAGGACGGTCTGGTCGTAGCCGCGTGCCGCCGTCCAGCGGAAGATGTGCCGCTGCCGCTCCGTCCAGTCCGCCCCATCCTGCGCGAAGTACCCATCCGCCGCGCCGATGAGGGAGGGGAAATCCGCTGTCGCGGGGGCGAAAGCCCAGAGCAGGTCGTATGCCCGCAGCGCGTGCCGGAAGCGATCCGCGAGATCGGTGAGGAAGGCGCGATAGAGGGCGGCGGCGCGCGCATCACCGATCGTGCGCCCCAACCGGGTCTTCACCGCGCCGGGCACCGGCTGCTTCGCCCCAATCACCAATGCGCGGCGCGGTATGACGGCAATACTCATGGAAACCTCACCCCCTGCCCCTCTCCTTTGCTCTGGCAAAGGAGAGGGGAGAATATGGAACATTGGAAGCGGTACGGCCTTGCGCGTTCATCGCACACTCGCGATTGCTTCGACTCCCCCTTCCCGACACGGGAAGGGGGGTGGGGGGTAGGAACCCACCCCGCATAGCGATACGCGGTCTGAAGAATGACGATGGCCGCGTTGATGCTGCCGTGAATCGTGCCACCGACTTTCGACCGGCCACCCGCCCGCTTGCGGTACGAGACCGGCACTTCCCGCACCCGAAGCCCGGCACGGGCCGCTTTGACGAGCATTTCGGTGGACCAGCCGTAGGTCCGCTCGTGCATGTCGAGCGTGGCGAGAGCGTCGGCGCGGATGGCGCGGAAGGGGCCGAGGTCGGTGATCGCGAGGCCGTAGCGCCGGAGGATGTGCGCCGCCAACCAGTTGCCGAAGCGCTGCTGCGGCGTCAGTGCGCCCGGTTCGACGCTGCCGCGCGCCCGTGATCCCATGACGAGATCCGCGTCGCCCGCCAGCAGCGGCGTGAGGATCGCGGGCAGATCGCTCGGGGCGTCGCTCGCGTCGCCGTCCAGCAGGACGATCACCGCCGCGCCAAGCCGCAGCGCGAGCGCGACGCCTGCCGCGCAGGCCGCGCCGTAGCCTCGCTCCGGTTCGCTGACGACGACCGCCCCCGCTTCCCAGGCGGCGGTCGCGGTGCCGTCCGTGCTGCCATTGTCCACAACGATCACTTGCCGCACGAGATCGCGCGGCAGGCTGCGGACGACCGCGCCGATCGCGGCTTCTTCGTTGAGCGCCGGAATGACGGCGAAGGTTTTCGATGGCATCGGACGCACCCCTGACCGAATCACATCTTTTCACCTTGTAAGGATGCGCGCGGGGCGTTACTCGTCGCTTGCCATCCTCTTACCGTATTCTTACGGTGTGAGTGTGAGCGCGAAAAAATTGAGAAGAGGACGCTCCTTGATCGCCGCTGTCCTCAATGCAACGCCTGTGCCGTACTCGCCAGTGTGAGAGATGAAACTCTCCGCCAACTATGAACGTGTACTGATTGAAAATGCGTGAATGGCATCACGGGATACGTGGACTTGACGTTATCAATGGAGTGAGATCAATCGTGATGCGGTCTCCCATAACGAATTTTGCATCAACTGGAGGCACCGATGGGTGATCGTGAACGGGTACAATTACTGCTCTGGCGGGCCGGGATGGGCGCCACACCCGCTCAGGTAGACGCGGCGACCGCGAAGGGCTATGCCGCCGCCGTGGACGATATCCTCAACTACCCCGACATACCGGCGCAGGCACCGGATTTGCCGCCCTGGCCTGCCGAACGCAAGGGGCAACTGACCGGCGACGAAAAGATCATGGTCGCCAAAGAGATCAATCAGGCGAACAATGACGGCATCAAGATGGCCTCCTCCTGGTGGGCGGCACTGATGCACACGACGAACGCGCCGTTACAGGAGAACCTGACGCTCTTCTGGCACAACCACTTCGCGACCGCGAACGACAAGGTGCGCCGCCCGGCCTACATGCTCGGGCAGAACCAGCTCTTTCGGGCGCAGGGCACAGGCAAGTTCGTTGACCTGCTGATCGCCGTCTCCAAAGACCCGGCGATGCTCCGCTGGCTCGATGGCGAGACGAACGTCAAGGGGCATCCGAACGAGAACTGGTCCCGCGAGGCGATGGAACTCTTCACCCTCGGTATCGGCAACTACACTGAGCAGGATGTCCGTGAGGCCGCCCGGGCAAGCACCGGCTGGACACTTTCGTACGATGGCAAAGTGGCCTTTAATCCCAAGCGGTTTGACGATGGCAGCAAGACGATCCTCGGCCAGACCGGTAATTTCGGGCTGGACGATTTCTCCCGCATGCTCGCCGGTGCGCCGCAGACCGCGAAGTACGTCAGCAGCAAACTCTTCCGCTGGTTCCTCGGTGACGACCCCGCCGATGGCGACCTCGCACCGATGCTCGATGCCTGGAACACGAGCGGGGGCGAGATTCGCAGCGTCCTGCGCGCGCTCTTCCTGAGCGACGCCTTCACGCCGGAGCGGGCGATGAGCGCGCATATCAAGAATCCGGCCTCCTGGACGATCGGCGCGATTCGCGGCCTCGAAGCGGATATGACGGGCGATCAGATCGTGCAGATGCTACAAGTGCAGGGCATGCGGCTCTTCTACCCGCCGAATGTCGGTGGCTGGCCGAACGGCCCGGCATGGATCAGCCCCTCCAATCAGGTGCTCCGCTTCAATCTCGCGGGCGGTATGGTGATGAAGAGCGGCAACCTCACCGGCACGGCGGACGACGCCTGGGTCGGGCAATTGGCGGACATGCTTGGTGGTATCCCGATTTCGGATGATGTCCGGGGCAAGTTGACCGCCCTGGGGAATGTCCCCAATGGGCGCCGCGCCGTCGCTCAGGTGATTCTCGCCGGGCCGGGCTTTCAGGCACGATAAATTCGATGTTCGGAGTTCGGAGTTCGGGCGATCCGGTTCATCGAACTCCGAACTCCGAACATCTGAAGGAGCAATGACAATGTCAGACCACGAACGCGACCCCTTCATGCCCTCCCGCCGCCAATTTCTCAAGTATGGCGCGGGCAGCGCCCTCGGTATCGGCCTCGCCGCCAGCGGCATCCCGCTTTTCCGTGGCTTTTCCCGTGAGGTCAGCGCGGCACCGTTCACGGTGCCAAATCTGACGCCGGGCGCGGGCATCCCCGCGAACCCGGAAGATCGCACGCTCGTCGTCCTCCAACTCGGTGGCGGCAATGACGGCCTGAATACCGTCATCCCCTACAAGGATTCGACCTATCAGCAACTGCGCCCGACCATCGGCCAGAAGATTAGCGATGTGCTGCCGATCACGGACAGCCTCGCGCTGCATCCCGGCCTTAAGTCGCTCGCCGATTTGTACGGCAATGGCACCCTCGCCATTGTCGAGGGCGTCGAGTACCCACATCCGAACTTCTCGCACTTCCGCGGCACGGAGATCTGGATGACGGCGGACGATCAGAATGTCGGCTCGCTCGGCTGGATCGGCCATGCCCTCGATCACCTCTCGAACCATCCCGCGCTCGTCGCCGCCTCGCTCGGCGTGACGACGCCCCGCGCGCTCGTCGGCATGCAACCGACGGACATCGCGCTCGGCGGCTCGCTGAAGGATTTCACCTACAAGCCGGTTGGCAAGATTGATCCCGGCGCGGTCTCGGCGATCTACGATTACATGAACAGCGTCACACCGTCGGACAGCAAATACGCGAAACTGATCACCGCGAGCCACGGCATCGCGCAGGAAGCGATGGCGGGTGTGGCGAAGGTCGCGGTCGGCTACACTCCGGCGGTCACTTACCCGAAGACGCAACTCGGCGCGGGCTTACAGACCGTCGCGCAGATGATTCACGGCGGCGTCGGCGCGCGGGTGCTCTATCTCGCGACGGGCGGCTTCGATACCCATTCGAATGAGCGTGCCGTCCATGACGCCCTGATGCAGACGCTCGGCGATGGCCTCGGTGCGTTCTGGCAGGACCTCACCGCGCACGGCCACGCGGATAACGTCGCCCTGATGACCTTCTCCGAGTTTGGCCGCCGCCCGACCGAGAACGCCTCGCGCGGCACCGACCACGGC
>JAICJW010000361.1 GCA_025928215.1 Chloroflexia bacterium
CACCCCTGACCCCTTTCCTTTGCTGCCAAGCAAAGGAGAGGGGAGTCGTCTGTTTTGCAACTACGTGCTCGCCCCGCTTTATACGCTCGCTGGCTGCGGGGTGAACTGGACCGGCATGTGCTTGATGCCGCCGATGAAGCCGGAGCGCAGGCGATCTATCGGGCCAGCGGGCGCGATATCCGGCAGGCGCGCGAGCAGCGTTTCGAACATCACTCGCAACTCGAGGCGCGCGAACGATGCGCCGAGGCAGAAGTGCTCGCCGATGCCGAAGGCGATGTGCTCGTTCGGCGTCCGCCCGACATCGAATTCGTTGGCGTTCGGGAAGACCTCCTCGTCGCGGTTTGCCGATGGATACCAGAGCAACACCCGTTCGCCCGCGCGCAGTGGCTGGCCGTGCAATTCCGTATCGCGCGTTACGTAGCGCATCATGTGGGCGACGGGCGATGTCCAGCGCAGAATTTCCTCCACCGCGGTCGGCAGCAATGCGGGGTCATGCTGGAGCCGGGCGCGCTGCTCCGGGTGCTCAAAGAGCGCGAGGAGGCCGCCGGAGATGGCGTTGCGCGTCGTCTCGTTGCCCGCGAGAATGAGCAGTTGGCAGAAGAAGAGCAGTTCCTCCTCGGAGAGCGATTCGCCGTCCACCTCGGCGCCGACGAGGACGCTGACGAGGTCGTCCCGCCGCTCCCGCCGCCGCTCCTCAGCCTGCCGCGCGAAATAGGCGAACATTTCCAGCCGGGACCGCTTCGCCGTCTCCGGCCCGCTCCCCGGCACTGTCTGGTATTCGGGGTCCTCGGAGCCGAGGCCCTGATTGGTCAACTCGAACATCATCGGCCAGTCTGACCGCGGGATGCCCATCATCGAGCAGATCACCGCCAGCGGGAGCAGCGCCGCGACATCGGTCACGAAGTCGCAGGCGCCGCGCGGTGCGATATCGCCAATGATCTGATCGGTTATTTCGCGTACGCTCGGTTCGAGCAGGGCGGTCGCGCGCGGGGTGAAGCCCTTATTGACGAGGCGCCGGAGCCGCACATGGCGCGGCGGGTCCGTGATAATCATCATCTTCCCCGCTCCGACCAGCGTGGAGGCATCAGCGGGGTTGGCCGCCATCGAGATGCCCTGCTGTGAGCTGTAGGTCGTCGTATCGCGGGAGACGGCGATCAGGTCCGCGTACTTGGTGACGGACCAGAAGGGGATGAAGCGGTCGTTGCCCGGATTCCAATGGAGCGGCTCCTCGGCGCGCAGCCGCCGAAAGATCTCATGCTGCCGCCCTTGCACGAATACATCGAGGTTCGCGAGGTCATTATCCTCGATCCGCAGGGAAGAGACCTGAGCCATTGTGCAACCTCCTTCGTGCAACGGCGTTCGACACATCCTACCGCCTGTTTACTCCTCGATCAGCGTGATTGCCTGGCGCGGACAGAATCGGGCCGCTTCCTCGACTTTCGGGCGCAAATCCTCGTCGGGGCGTTCGATCAGCACGTAACTCTGGTCATCGTCCCGCAGCTCGAATACCTCCGGCGCCGCCAACACGCAGCGCGCATTCCCTTCGCACTGGTCGCGGTCAACAATTACCTTCATCACCATTCACCCCCGGAAATAGACTCACTCGCTCACCCGCTGGGGCATTGGAACGCTGTTGTCGCAAAAGTCCGCAGGGTGTTGAGAAACCCCATAACGGGGATCACGACGAGGAGATTGTACGGTTTAATCTGTCGAAATATCGTGTTCGACCATGCGACCACACAGGAAATGGTAGTGCCACGGCACTCGCTCCCGCACTTCCTGGTCTCGGATGCCAGCCCCGGCCCTGCATCGTCAGCAGCCGCTTGATGTTCTGCCCGCTCGCGACCGTCAGCGCCTCGATATTCACTTTCGCCAGTCGCCGTAGTCGGAACCGTCGCAAGCCATGCCAGTCTTTCGCCTCCCCCAACGGGCAACGATTGCACATCTTCTTGTCCGCCCGATATTTGATCCGCCGATCCGTCCGCGAGTAGCTGTACCGGCGCAGTTGCTCACCCTGGGGACAGAGGTAGAGATCGCGCTCCGCATCGAAGGTGAACCGGGACTTGGGAAAATAGGCGGTGCGCTGCTCGTAGTTCGGTAGCGAGACATACGCCCGGATCCCTTCGCGCTCGATCGCCGCGATGTTCTGGGCCGTCCCGTAGGTCGTGTCGCCCGTGACGTGATGCGGCCACAAATGCCAGCGGAAGCGGCTGTGCCAAAGCAGATCGAGCATCGGCATGTTCTCCATCACCTCGGCGGGCGTGACGAGCGCAGCGAGGATGATGCGCGCCTTGCCGCCGTCGATAGCGTAGTGCAGGTGGTAGCCCGGATGGGCATTGAACTTCATATACATCGGGCTCGCATCCGGATCGGTGCGACTCACCTTGTAGTCGGCGATACGCCGGTAATCCCTGCTGACAACGTTTCGCCGTTGCTGTCCGTGCTGAGCGAGCCAATCATGGCGCTGGGCGTTACTCTCCGCGAGGTCATCCGCGACCTCTCGCGCCAGCGGTAAGGGAGGCGGGGGTACGGGCGACTCGCTTTCTGCGCTCGCATCGTCGTCGGGGAACTGGGCAGCCAGGTGGGCCTCAATCGCGAAGCGCGCGCCCATCGAGGCGACCGAGGCATTCGCCTCGACCTTGCTGGCATCGAAGAAGAGTTCGCGCCCCCAGACGAGCCCTGCCGGCGTACACTGCTCGACGATGGCCTCGAAGAAGCGCCGAAAGATATCGACGCCGTAGCGGTCGCGGATGCGGGTGAGGCTGGAATGGTCGGGCAGGGGCTCGTGAAGATCATAGCCCAGATACCAGCGGACACTGATCCGGTCGGCGACGACGCGCATCAAGTGGCGCTCGGAGCGGATCCCTTCAAGGAACATCACGAGTTGCAACTTGAAGAAGACGGTCGGATCGACCGACGGCCTGCCGCCCGCAGCGTAACAATCGGCGACGAGATCGTGAACAAAGGAAAGATCGAGGGCGCGCTGCAACCGGCGATAGCGGTTGTCCGCAGGGACGAGCTCTTCGAGGGAGCGATCACCGAGCGGGGCGAAGCAGCGCATTTTCCGGCCGAGCATCGATGATCGCCCCTTTCTATCGAGAATCGTCACCGCTTGTGTCCGACGACGCCGATCCATTCCGCGTCCGGGTCAGCGGGTCGCCCGGTGAGGTCGCTCCCTACCCCGTCGATCGCGAAGCCGTGCCGCTCAAGCGCCTCCGTGATCGTGGCGACGGTATAATCCTGGAACCAGTTGCGGTAGACCGTCACCGTCGTATCGGTATCGATGACCACATATTGCTCGAGGAAAATAGCCCGATCGGGATATGCGAAGCCTTGTGTCAAGACGAGGTGCGGTGTCGGTCGCCAGAAGCCCGCATCGTACGCCTGCCAGTGGTTCAAGTCTCCCGTCGCCGTGTGGCGACGCGGTGTCGTGACATCGAGGGCGAACCGCCCGTCCGCCTTGAGCGCGGTAGAGATTGCGGCGAGCAGATGGTCGCGCTGCGCGGGTGCGAGAGCGCAGAGGTCGCCGTAGATCAGCACGACGGCATCGAAGTCGTGGCGGAAGTTCATCGCCAGGTAATCGCCGTGGCGATAGTCGATGGCGAGTTGGCGCTCGGTAGCATGGGCGCGGGCGTACGCGATCGAGCGCTGCGATGCATCGATGCCGGTGACGCGCAGGCCGGCACGGGCGAAGCGTTCGCTATAGAGGCCGGGGCCGCAGCCCAAGTCGAGGAGCGCATGGTTGGGATGGAGGTCGAGGGCCGATAGGAGCCAGCGAACCGACGCGTCGATCACGCTGGGGCGGCGACTCGCCGCATCGTTGGTGGAGTCGAGGTGGGCGGCGAGCATCGAGGCGGAGATATGCGGATCATCCCAAAAGCGGGGTGCGCCGGGTGCGAAAGGTTCCGGGTGCTCGGAAAGGTGCCGGAGGATGTCGAGACGCAATGCGCCATGATGGCTCAGCGCCGTAGTCTGCACAGGGCTCCCCTTTCGAGCGCCGCATGAGAGCACAACGTACCCAAGCAGCGCCCAGTTTCTCATAGGGCGGGGTTTCTCAACACCCTGTCCGTATCTGCATTGTACATGCGTGTCAATTGATGGGTGGGACGTACCGCACTGCGAAGAGAACCCGGCGATGCCGGGTTCGGCTGATTTTATCGTGAAACGCATGCGGGAATCCTGCCTCCACCGAATCCCTTTCGCGCGTTTGTCCCTCATTTCACAAAGTGCGCTATACTTTGCATGTATGAGTGACGCGATCGAACAGTCCACAACCCTCAACGCCGCGCCGACCGGGCGACGGTTGCGCATCCTCGTGGTCGAGCCGACGTACGGCGGGTCGCGCCGTGCGTTTGTCGAAAACCTCGTTCATTACAGCCAGCATGATATTGTGCCGCTGACGCTGCCCGCGCGTTTCTGGAAGTGGCGGATGCGCGGCGCGCACTACGAACTGGCGCGGATGCTCAACGACGTGCCCGGCGTGTTCGATCTCGTGCTGGCGGGAGAGATGCTCAACCTGCCCGCCTTCCTCGGCATGACCCGCCACCGGCTGCGGGATGCGCGCGTGATCGTCTATTTTCACACGAACCAACTCAGTTTCCCCCTGCCGCCGTGGGAAAAGCGGGATGTGACGCTACCGCTGGCGAATCTCGACGGGATGCTGGCGGCGGATGAAGTCTGGTTCAATACAGCGGAGCACCGCGACG
>JAICJW010000452.1 GCA_025928215.1 Chloroflexia bacterium
GCAAGTTCCGGTGGAGGGCAAAGCCCTCTCGCGGCTCGTGGGCGAAGGGGGCAACCCGGCGGGTGAGATTCTCGAATCCCCCGCGGAACACCTGGATGAGCCCGGCGCGGCCGCGACCGTCACTCACGGATCGGTCGTCATCGCAGCCATTACGAGTTGTACCAATACCTCAAACCCGACGGTCATGATCGCGGCCGGGCTGTTGGCTCGAAAGGCGGTGGAGGCAGGCCTACACTGCAGACCGTGGGTGAAGACCTCGCTCGCTCCGGGCTCGCGCGTCGTGACGCGATACCTCGACAAGGCCGGCCTGACGCCGTACCTGGAGAAGTTGGGTTTTAATCTGGTGGGCTATGGATGCACCACCTGCATCGGTAACTCCGGGCCGCTACCCGCCGAGATCGCAGCTGCCGTGACCGGCAAGGACCTGGCTGTCGCGGCGGTTCTGTCGGGAAATCGCAACTTCGAAGGACGCATTCACGCCCAAGTGAAGGCCAGTTACCTCGCCTCGCCCCCCTTGTGCGTCGCGTATGCGCTGACCGGAACGCTCAACTGCGACTTGACGGTCGATCCGTTGGGAAGCGACCGAGATGGCCGGCCCGTCTACCTGCGCGACATCTGGCCCACCGTCGAGGAAGTGAATGCGCTCGTCGCCGCCTGCGTATCGCCCGATCAGTTCGCTCTCGAATACGGTCGCATCTTCGCAGGGGATGCGCGATGGAAGAGCATGCCGGCCCCGACCGGCACGCTATTCGACTGGGACCGTACGTCGACCTATGTTCGCGAGCCCCCCTACTTCAGTGAGCCCGCCGGTGCGCCCCCAGCCTCCGCGGACATCGTAAGCGCACGAGTGCTCGCAGTGCTGGGTGACTCGATCACCACCGACCATATTTCTCCCGCGGGCAGCATCCCGGTCGACTCTCCTGCCGGGCAGTACCTCGTGGACCATAGCGTGTCGCCGGCGCAATTCAATAGTTTTGGCTCCCGGCGCGGCAATCACGAGGTTATGATGCGCGGCACGTTCGGCAATATTCGCCTGCGCAATCGGATGGTGCCCGACCGAGAAGGCCCGTGGACTTGCCACGTTCCCAGCGGCGAGCAGATGAGCATCTACGAGGCCGCCGTGCGCTACCGACGGGAGGCAACGCCCCTGGTGGTCATCGCCGGCACAGAGTACGGATCGGGAAGCTCGCGCGATTGGGCGGCCAAGGGCTCTGCGTTGCTGGGCGTGAAAGCCATCATCGCCCGAACGTACGAGCGCATCCACCGCAGCAACCTCGTGTGCATGGGCGTACTGCCCTTGCAGTTCGCGCCCGGGGATTCGGCCGAATCGTTGGGCCTGTCTGGGTTCGAGACCCTCTGCATCGTCGGGATCGGTGACCTCACTCCCCGGCAGAACGCGCGTGTTCGCGTCACCCGGCAAGATGGCTCAATCGTGGAGTTTGACACGATAGTGAGGATCGACGCCCCGGCCGAAGTCGAATATTTTCGCAACGGCGGCATCCTCCGGATGGTTCTAAGACAGCTTCTGTCGGCGTGAGAAGGTGGGGGGGCGCATGCGATCACCGCACGGCTCAGCAGTCGGATTCTGGCGGTACGCGCGGCGACCCCTTGGAGCCCGCAAGCCGCACAAGCCTCCTCGCCGCGCCCGATCGGTATCTATCGGTTGATCTGTGTTTCCCGGCTCACACGGGCGAGCCGTGCATGTTGAGCAGCCAGATTGATAACCGCGGGGGACGCCGCAAACAATGGGACGCGCTCAGGCGATGCCGCTCGCCGAAGCCGATCGCACGTCAGACATTCCAACGTACCGGCAACCCGCTCTGGCGTGCCCAGATCATGCCAACCGCACGCGGGCGCAGTGAGGACACGCAATTTGGATTCTGCGCCGCGCACGACCGCATGGGAGAAGTCAATGCATGGCAGGCGCTCATAGAGCTCCTGCAACGCTGCGGCTCGCGCGCCAAATCGAGCGTCGTACGCCATCACAGCTTGCATCTGCGCGACGGCATCCGGGATGCGCGCGCGAAGCATCTCGAGCAACGCAACCCCCTGCGTGGTGAATATGAATGTGTTCCAGAGCGCACCGTTTGCGACGAGCTGCCGTGCGAGCGGGGCTTCCGGCTTCTCGATGAAGCTATCGACGTGGCGTGCGCCGCCCGCCAGCTTCTCCCTCGGCAGAATGTAGCCGAAACCGGGATCCGCGTTTTCGGGCTCGATGCCGAGGAACGTCAGCGCATCCGGATCGTGCATCGCAAGTGCGGCGGCCTCGCGCAAACTGCCTGCGAACGCCCTCTCCTCGCGCACATAGTGGTCGGCCGGCAGGAACACGATTCGCGCGAACGGATCGCGTTCGAGAATCGTAAGCAGGCTCAGGAGAATACCGTTCGCCGTGCCGCAGTTGCGCGGCTGCACGATAACGCTAACCGACGGAAGTGCCCAAATCGCGCCGTACCAGTAGCATCGGTGTTGATCGGCGACGATCACGCAGATGCGCTCGCGCGGCACAATTCGGCGTGCACGCTGTATCGCCCCCTGCAGCAGCGATCCACCACCGTTCAGGGAACAGAATTGCTTGGGTACCAGCCGACCGTTCGTATCGGTGGTGAGCGCCGCAAGACGCGTACCGTCGCCTGCGGCGAGCACCACTGCCCAGGTCCGTTGCCCGCTCTTCATCGCCTGGTCTCCTTGCTATTGATTCGTTGTTCGGTGGGCGCCGCGGCGGGCAACGAGGCCAGCAGAAACCTAAAAGACCCCTCCTCTGCGAGGTCGAGCATGGGGGGAGTTACGCAGACCGCGCGCATTTGAGGAGGGGTGCCTAAACGGGTCCTCACGATCACCACGTAACCCCCCCGGCAGCCGCCCACTCGCGAGCTTCTGAGCGTAGTCCTGATGTCGCAGTTCACAAGCGAAAAAATTGCCGATTCGGATCGACCGCATCGATGGATAGCGAATCGCTCGAACCTCTTTCGTCGTGATCGTCCGGCAGCACACGGCGGGGTACCTCGAACTCGACGCTGCGCCGCGAAGAGAAGCTCGACCGCTGCACCGCCCGGAGACACACCGCGCTCGCACCGATCGCATGCGCCAGCTTCGCTGCCGTGGTCCTGCGATCATCGAAAACTTCAATGTCAACGGTCGATATTTATCGCTTGTCTCATGTCGAGTTGCCACCTACGCTCCGCACGTGTCAGGGCCCTCACCAACACAGGCGCATCGAGATGTTTCCATCTGACATGCGCATGAATGGTGACGAACCTAGGAGTCACGATGAAAA
>JAICJW010000444.1 GCA_025928215.1 Chloroflexia bacterium
CCCGTGCCGAGGATTGCGTCGAGGACGACATCCGCCTCGCCGAGCGCGGCACGCAGGGCGTCGTCGGATTCGAGCACGGACAGCCCTTGCCGGTTGGCGGTTTCCAGATCGGCGCGCGCCGTCAGCGACCAGACGGAGACATGAAACCCATCGCTCGACAGCGTGCGCGCGGCGACGACCCCATCGCCGCCGTTGTTTCCCGGGCCAAGCAGCACGACAACGCGCGCGCCGGTATGGCCGACCATCTCACGAATCACCCGCGCCACACCGGCGCCTGCTTGCTGCATCAGCGCGGGCGCTTCGACACCGCGCGCGAATGCCGCCTCCTCCAGTGAACGCATCTCCGCCGCCGTGACAATTCGCATCTCTCTCTCCTCATCCTCTTTCACGATACCGATGTCTTCGTCGCCCGACGCTGCCATTCGTGCGTCGGGGGGTTCAGGAACCGGCCTTCCTGGACAGGGGGTTATCACGTCATACCTATCGCGAACGCGTCGCAACGATTGCAGTGGCTATTCAGCGCGGAACCCCACGACAAACGCGGTGGCGAGATCGCGGCTATGCGTGACGCTCACCTGCCATTCCCCAAACCCAGCACGACGTGCGATAACTGCCGCCGCGCCGTGCAGGATCAACGACGGTTTCCCGGCGGCATCGTTGCGGATTTCGATATTCCGCCAGCCAACCGGCCCAATTCCCGTTCCCAGCGCCTTGGCGGTTGCCTCTTTCGCCGCGAACCGGACGGCGAGGGCCGGGCCGCGTAACGCGGCGTATGCCCGCTCGTCCGCGGTGTACACCCGGGCAAGGAAGCGCTCGCCATAACGGCTGACGGCAGCGACAATGCGCGAAATCTCAACGACATCAACCCCGAGCGCCAGCTGTGGCGCCGGAGGCGTGACGAGAGAATCCGCCCCGTCAGCGGCCAACGCCGACATAGGTAAAGCCAAGCGCCTCTATCTCCCGCCGGTCGTAGATGTTGCGCCCATCGAGCAGGACCGGATGCCGCATCGCTTCGCGGACGCGCTCCATATTCGCCTGACGGAACTCGTTCCACGGGGTCAGCAGCAGCAGCGCATCAGCGCCACACACGGCGTCGTACGGGTCATCGCAGTATGTCACGTCCGGCATCAGCGCGCGTGCGGCGGGCATCGCCACCGGATCGTAGGCACGCACGCGGACACCACTGTCGAGCAAGGCGCGGATGATGTCCACGGACGGCGACTCACGCATATCATCCGTGTCCTGTTTGAAGGCGAGGCCCCAGACACCGACCGTGCTCGCCCCCGGCTCGGCCAGCCGGGCGAGCACTTTCCGGGTGAAGCGGCGGCGCTGATCCTGATTGATGTCCAGCACGCTATTGAGCAGTTGCGGATGCAGGTGCTTCTCGGCTGCCATGAAGGCGAGCGCCTTGACATCCTTCGGGAAGCAGGAGCCACCGAAGCCGATTCCCGCTTCGAGGAAATTCGGGCCGATGCGCGCGTCCAGCCCCATGCCGCGCGCGACGACCCGGACATCCGCGTCGAAACCTTCGCAGATCGCGGCGATTTCATTGATAAAGGAGATGCGGGTGGCGAGCATGGCATTCGACGCGTATTTAATCATCTCCGCCGTCCGCAGGTCGGTCTTGACGATCGGCGCGTTCACCGTCTCATAGAGTTCCGCCACCGCTTCAACGGCAACGGGATCGTCGCCGCCGAGGACGATCCGGTCAGGTTCGCGCACGTCCCGCACGGCGGACCCTTCGCGCAGGAACTCCGGGTTCGAAACAACGGCGAAATCGGCATCCGGCGGTGCATACTCACGGATGATCTGCGAGACGAAATCCCCGCTGCCAATCGGCATTGTACTCTTGTTGATGATGACGGTTCGTTCGCGCAAATGCGGCGCGAGGCTGCGGGAGGCGCTTTCGACGCGGCTCATGTCCGCCTTGCCATTGCCGCTTGGCGGCGTATCAACGGTGATGAAGATAAAGTCCGCCGCCGGGATTGCCTCGGCATAGGCGGTCGTGAACCGGAGGCGACCCGCGTCGGCGGTGCGGCGCGTCAGTTCCTCAAGCCCCGGCTCGAAAAACGGCATCTCGCCGGCGCGTAGTTTGGCGATCTTCTCTTCGAGAATATCAACACAGACGACATCGTTGCCGAGATCGGCGAATCCGGCGCCGGTGATGAGACCGACATACCCGGTGCCAATCACCGCAATTGAACTCATGGTACCGGCCTTTCTACGTTTCGTATCACTTGGCAACGATCGAGATGTTCGCAACGTACGCATCATAATCGTGTCCCGATGCGTACACCTGAATACTGACGAGTTTGTATGGCACCGGGTATGCCTGCTTCAACTCCCAGTGGAAGGTATCCGCCCACACACCCGGCTTGATCTGCGTGCCCTGAAGCACATTCGTCGCCGTCCGGTTGCCGTCGTCGTTCTGGGTATAGAACGCGCGGCCCACTTCGATCGGGTCATTCTTCGCGCTGACGTAGCGGACGAGAAAGACGACCGGATATTCGGAGCCGAGCGCGCCGCCCCCGGACAGGCTGTGGCTGACAATCTTCACGTCCGCTGAGAGGACAACCGAGTCATATTCGTCGAGTTCGCTGAAGGCGAGCGTTTGCCGAATACCGATCAGGTCACTGTCCACATTGCCGCCTGTGCGCGTGATATGAAGCGCATTCACCGCGGCCCCGCGTATCGTCTCCGGCACGATCTCCTCCGTGGCCCGGACGCCCGACCCATCACCGCCGTTATCCGCATAGCCTTCCCAGTGGGTCGGCATCTGGTCGTGCGCATTCGCGCCCAACTGGAAGGTACCATTCTCAACGAGTTCACGCTGCTTCACGGTCGGAGCGCTTGGCGCGGCCCCGACGGCAACGAGGCTTTGCTGCCCGTTCGCCACCGTTACGCGCTGGCCCGCCCCCGCGACCGTCACATCGGGGCCATTGAGGACCGAGACATCCACATGCCCCGGATCGTCCTGCTGCCCAAGCAGCGTGAGGACGCGGAACCGCGTGCCGGGTTGATGCGCCTCGATGGTGCTGCTGAGCGAGTGAACAGCGATCAGCATCCGGTTGTAGACCGTCTCCGGGTTGGCGGTGACGACGACGCGGCCATAATCCTGCCGCAGGGTAATGGCCGCGTTCTTGTCAATGTATTGCGAAGCGCGCAGCCGTTCGAACATCACCTCGGTATTGGCGGAGAGTTCGACGAGGGAACCATCGAACAGTGAGACCGTGATTTGCGTGTCATCACCGGTACGGATCGTATCGCCCTCGTTGATGCTGCCGCCATTCGCGATGTCATACCAGTACGATTGCTGCCGCGCGCGCGCCTGCGCCACCTGCGCCTGACTGCCGGTAATGATCTGACCGACCGTCCCGCCGCGCGGCTTCGTCGCGTTCG
>JAICJW010000462.1 GCA_025928215.1 Chloroflexia bacterium
CTGAAGACCGGGATGCTCGGCACCGCCGCGGTCGTCGCGGCAGTCGCGGCGATGATCGCCGACGCCGGGCTGACGAACCTCGTCGTGGACCCGGTGATGGTGGCAAAGAGTGGCGATCACCTCCTGGCGGAAGACGCGGTGCATGCCGTGCGAATGCTGCTTCTGCCCCTTGCGCTCGTCATCACGCCAAATGTGCCGGAGGCGGAAACGCTCGTCGGCGGCCCGATTGAGACAGGGGGAGAGATGCGGGCAGCGGCGCGGCGGCTGCACGCCCTCGGCCCGCGCTGGGTCGTCGTCAAGGGTGGTCACATGGACGGCGCGACCGTCACCGATCTGCTCTACGACGGTGCGACATTCCAGTCGCTCGACACGCCGCGCATCGAGACGCCGCATACGCACGGCACCGGCTGCACCTTCTCCGCCGCAATGACCGCATGCATCGCCAGCGGCCAAACGGTGCCGGACGCCTTCACGGCGGCGAAGCGGTACACCCACGCCGCCATCGTTGCCGCCCCACGCCTCGGCCACGGTCACGGCCCCCTCAACCATCTCGTCGAAACGAAATGAACCGCTTTCATCCCGGAAAGGACAAGAACATGACGGAGACGTTTACGGAGACGATGCGGCGAGAGTGTGCGGCGATCTGGGAGGCACAACTGACGCATCCATTCCTCGTCGCCCTCGGCGATGGCACGCTGCCACGGGAAACGTTCCAATTTTACATCCTGCAGGACGCGCGCTTCCTCACCGACCTAGCGAAAATGTTCGGCTTTGCCGCCACGAAAACGAGCGACCGCGACCGCGCCAAGATGCTCGCGGAACGGCTGATTAACACGGTGAATGTCGAGCGCGCGCTGCATGAGGGATACGCGGCGCATTTCGGGATGACGCCGGAGGAGATGGCCGCCGTGCCGATGGCGCCGACGAACTATGCCTACACGCGCCATATGCTCCAGATCGGCGCGATGGGCACGCTGGCCGAGACGCTGACGGCGATGCTTCCCTGCGCCTGGATTTACGCCGTTGTCGGGCGGCACTTCACCGCGCAGGGCGAGCCGCCCGGCGAGCATCCGTACCGTGACTGGCTCCTCACGTACGCGAATGTCGAGTTCGAGGCCGTCGGCGTCTGGATGCGCGGCGTGATTGATGACGAAGCATCGCGCCTGCCCGCGTCGGGCCGCGAGCGACTACGCGACATCTTCCGCACCAGCAGCCGCTATGAATACATGTTCTGGGATATGGCCTGGCGGCGCGAATCGTGGCCGGTCTGATCTTTCGATCCTCCCATTAATCAGACGGAACGGAATCCGGTACCTCGCCGTCTCCATTGCAGACGCGACGAACCGATCGCCGCCAGAGGACACGGAGGAGAGAGACGATGTTTGCAGGCGTTGGTACGCGGACACACGTCCGCCGGGGTGTCCGGCTTCCCTTTGTCGCCGCGCTGATGCTGCTCATGCTGACTGCCCTCGCGCGCCCTGCGAACGCCGCGCCCCCCGGTGTGGCGAGCACGATTGGTACGGGGCCGCCAGTCTTCCTTGAGAGTAGCGACGGCACCGTCTTCCGGGGGCTAACTATCACGCCGGCCGGCACTTCCGCCACGATCACCTTCACCACGAATCAGGCGGTGCGCGCCGGGGCGTCGTACGCGATCGCCGGCAATACCGCGCCGGTTGCGCCAATCGTCAACGCCTCAGTCGCCGCGCAGCCGATAACGGGCGCCGCGCCGACGACGCGGACATCGCTCGTGAACGGCGCGGCTTTCACAGGGTTCGTCACGCTGCCGAGCACGAGTCACACGATCAAACTGACGGGGTTGAAATCGAACACCGCCTACACGGCCAATGTCTGGATTGACAACGGCGCGGGGCAACAGAGACAGAGCGCCGACCTGACCTTCCACACGCCGAAGCAGCGCATCCGCATCACCTTCCCCAAGGCGACGATCACCGACTACGCCCAACTGATCGGCAGCCCGGATGCGCTCTGGATCCTCAATGTGAAGTGGACCGGCGGCGAGTTGGGTACCTGCTACCCTTACTCCGGCACCCTGTGCCAACCCGGTGACACGGGCAACGCAGATAATTTCAATCAGTACGTCTTCACGAACGCGCAGAATCAGGCGGTAGGCTACCTCTTCCGCGAGGAGGACTTCGGCAATGCCCTGCCGACCGCGTTCACGGTCGGCGGAGACGCACAGGCGTCCTCATGGCATTCCCTCCCGAATGGAAACTTCGAGGCTGCTTGCCCCGACCCGCTCGGATGCCCCGACGATCCGTACGTCTGGCAGGTGCCGCAGGGCGGCGAGAGCGCGACGCAAACGGTGAATGTCCGGGCCGAGGACCACGACTTCGGCTTCAAGAGCATTGTCCAGGTGAAGTTCGAGGTCTTCTACGACGATCTCAGCTACGCCGGGAGCAAGACGGTAGCAGACGCGGTGGGCGGCAGGACGGTAGTGAGCCTCTTCACCTAAGCGCGGTTATCGTGCTGGTGGCGGGCTTAAACCCGCCACCACTGGTGCAATGCTTCCCCAAAGCGCTGTGCTCGCCCATTCGGTGCGACTATACAATGTCCCGACCATCGGTGCCTTGTGCGGAGGTGAACCGTGGCATTACGTCGTCCATGAAGAGGCGAATGCCGTCCGTTTTCGGGAAGTCCGCGAAGCGGATTTGCATATGTGAGACGCCGAGTGCCGCCCACTGCCGAATCTGCTCCGCCACCTGCACCGGCGTGCCGATCAGCGAACTCTCGGGCGCGGTGTAGAAGGGGCTCGCCGCCGCCATCTGGCGCGCTTCATCCTCCGTCCGGGCGACGGCGGCGCACTCGCATTGCCACGTCTTCTTGATGCTGGCGAAATCCCGCCCGACCGACCCGCAGTGATCGCGCAGCACGTCCAGTTTGTGCGCGTACGTCTCGCGCGTGCCGCCGCCATTCCACCAATCGGCGTGTTTGGCGACGACCCGCAGCGTCAACTGCTCGCCGCTGCCGCCGATCATGATCGGCGGCAGCGGGTCCGGCTTCGGGTTCAGGTAGGCGCCCTGGACGCGGTAATATTGCCCATCGTACGTCACATTGTCAGTGGTCCAGAGCTGCCTGGCGATCTCAACCGTCTCCTCCAACTGCTTGATTCGCGCGGCGGGGCGCGGGAACTCCCAGTTGTACGCGCGATATTCGTCCTCCTTCCAGCCCGCGCCGATGCC
>JAICJW010000310.1 GCA_025928215.1 Chloroflexia bacterium
CAATCCTTCAGCTCCGGCACGATCACGCGAATGGCAATGGCGTCGTAAATCTCTTCGAGGGTCCGGCGCTTCTGATCCATCTTGCGCGCGATGGACCAGAGGTGCTTGGCACGACCGTAGACCTCCGCCTGGATACCGGCCGCGTCGAGCGCCTCTTTCAGCGTTTCGATCACCCGGCTGATGTACGCCGCCCGGTTGCCGCCTTGCGCGTCGAGCGAGGCGTCAATGGCACGGTAGCGATCCGGTTGGAGGGTTTGAAAGGCGAGGTCTTCCAGTTCGCTTTTGATCTGCCAGATGCCGAGGCGGTTGGCGAGCGGCGCGTAAATCTCCATCGTCTCCTGCGCGGTCGCCAGTTGCTTGCCCGGCGGCATCGAGCCGAGCGTGCGCATGTTGTGGAGGCGGTCGGCCAGTTTGATGAGCACGACGCGCACATCGTCCGCCATCGCGAGGAACATCTTGCGCAGACTCTCCGCCCGCGCGACATCTTCGCGGTCGGAGACCCATTCGATGCGTTTCAGTTTCGTCACGCCGTCCACCAGCCGGGCGACTTTCTCCCCGAACTGGGTACGGATGTCATCGAGCGTGATCGTCGTATCTTCGGGCACATCGTGAAGCAGGGAGGCGGCAATTGTCTCCGCGTCCATCTGCATTTCAGCAAGAATGGTCGCCACCGCGACGGGATGCGTGATGTACGCCTCGCCCGATTTGCGATCCACCCCCGCGTGCGCATCCGTGGCGACGGTGTAGGCACGTGTGACGAGCGAAAGATCGGAAACGCTCATACCCGCAGCCCGCAACTGCGCTTCGAGCGGCGCGAGAAACGTCATATCGGTGGGTGGATGTACCGAAGAAACGGCGGCGGTAGCCATCAGTGCGCGTCACTCTTTCTTTCGCGTGCGGTGCGATGCCGAGGTCAGGCGATCCCATTCAGCCTTCCTGAAAAGTATAACACACAGCGAATACGCCTTGTTCCTGCTATCATATTCCAGATCACGGGTAGAAACGCGCGTGAGCGAAAGGGGAAGAATTGAGTGGCGAATCACTGGATTCTCGTTGGATCACCGGGCAACTTTGAAAAGAGTGGCGCGCTTGGCTGGACGGTGCAGGGCATTAAGTCCCGCCATCGCAAGAAGGCCGAGCAGATGCACGCGGGCGATACCTTTATCTATTACCTGACCGGCGTGCAGGCGTTCGGGGGCATCGTCGAGGCGACGTCGGATTTCTGGGAAGACCACAACATGCCGATCTGGCAGAGCAAGGACCCGAAGAAGGCGGCTGAGGAGTATCCCTTCCGCATCGCGATTAAGCCCCTGCGCATCCTCGATGAGGCGGACTGGCTGCCCGCGATTACCGTAGTCCCGGCGATGGAATACCCGAAGCGATGGCCTATCGAGCACTGGCATCTCGCCTTCCAGGGAAACGTCCACAAGATTTCCGACGCCGACCACGCGATTATCGCGGACGCGCTCGCCGCCCGCGTGCCCGCCGCTGTCGGGCGCTGAAGCCCCCTCACCCCGGCCCCTCTCCCTCACGGGGCGAGGGGAGTACAATTGAGTATTGGAAAGCCTGCTCCCCCTCTCCTCTGCTTGGAGGCAAAGGAGAGGGGGCCGGGGGTGAGGTCTTTTGGCTGAATATCTTGTCCATCTCTGTTTCGGACCGAACTGCACGCTCGCCGGATCGCGGAAACTCCTGCATGTGTTGGAGGAGGAAATCGCCGCGCTCGGCATAGCCGATCATGTCACGGTCGTGCCGACGACGTGCCGCAACCGGTGCGATTGGGCGCCGTCCATGAACGTGCTACCCGGAAATGTCTTCTACAACGATCTGGATACCGACGCGATCCGTCGCATCGCCCGCGAACATCTCGCGGCGGGGGCAATCGTGGATGATTACCTCTTCCGGCCGCCACCGCCGCCGGTGCCGACGCATGGCCGCCGCGTCTTTACCTTCGACCCGAATGCCTTCCGCCCGAAGGATGAGTAGGAGATAGGAAGTTCGACGTTCGGAGTTCGATGTTCGAAGAAAGATTCCGTCTACTCCGAAGGTCGAACTCCGAACTCCGAACTTCTCACGCCTTCGCCCGGCCAATGATGGAGTTCAACTCGGTCGTTGACTTTTCGCCGGTCTGCACATCGCGGATCACGCCGCTCTTGTCCACCGCCATGATCGTCGGGTACGAGGCGATGCCGTATGCCGCCGCCGCCTTACCGCCATCGGAATAGGTCGGGAACGGGAGGCTGTACTTCTGCTGGAAGGCGTAGATGTCGCTCGGTGTTTCGCGGTCCCCAACGCCGAGCATGACGACTTGCACGTCCGGGTTCTTGGCGGCGATATCCTTGATCAGCGGCGCTTCGTTGTTGCAGTGAGGGCACCACGAGGCAAAGAAGACGAGCAGGGTCGGCTTGCCGAGCATCTGCGCCTTCGTCAACGTCGAGCCATCCTGCGCCGTGACCTTAAAATCAGGCGCGGTCGCTCCGGCGACGGGCGACGCGACAGGTGGCGGGCGGACAATCGTCGAGCGATCCGGCCCATTGTGCCGACTGATGAGGACGAAAGCCACGATACAGGCGACCGCCAGCACGCCAAGAACGCCGGAGATGATCGGCGCCCACGGCGTTTTCTTGATGGGCTTGGTTACCGAACCGCGCCGCGCCTGGGGGATCTGCTTGCGCGTCGCGCGCTGCCCGCTATCCTTCGCGGTAGTCGTGCGAGTGTCGGTTGCATTCGTCCGCGTACTTGCCTGAGAATATGATTGCTTCGCCATTGCGGAGGTTCCTTTCCGTCGGTTGTTCGTCGCACCACGCATAGTATAGGATAGAATTGATGGAACGTGCGCGCATGTCGCTTTTCCCCCTTCTCGCGCTGCTGCTACGCGCCGCGGTTGGCCTGACGCTCGTCGTTGCCGGTGCGGGCAAGTTGACGGACGCCACCGCCGCCCAACGGGCGACGGAATCAACCCTGCACGTCAGTGGCACGACGGCGCAGGTGCTGACGATTGGCGTCTCGGTGCTGGAAATCCTGCTCGGTATTCATCTCGTTGTTGGTCTAAATCTGCGCTGGTCCGCGCTCGCCTCGGTGGCGCTTCTCGGCATCTTCCTTGTCTTCGTTATTTACCTGTGGGTGACGGGCTACACGGGTGCCTGCGGCTGCTTCGGCGTCTTCGGCGGCGGCTCGCCCGGCCCGGCGGAGACGACGCGAGACACCGTCCTCTTCGTCGCCGCCGTCGGCGCGTGGCTCAGCCGCGCCTTCGGCCCCTCGCTCGACCGAATCATGCACGCGGAAGCGTGATCGCTGCTGCTAAGCTCAAACCAAGAGCATTCCCGCATCCCTGCAGACGACGTATGACAATCTACACCCAGCACTACGATTAGGAACGGGGCGTGCCGCAGACCGGGCAGGTGCGATCCTGCGGGCGCAGTTCGGTACCGCAACGGCGACACTGCGGGGATTCGGCGGCCTGCTCGGCGACGGGGCGGCCGCAGACCGGGCAGGTTGTGTCGTTCGCACGGAGCGGCATCCGGCAGTGGGTGCAACGCCGCTCGGCCGGTTTTCCCGCGCCCGGTGCGACCGGCTCCGGCCGGCGGATGGGCGCGATCTGCGTTTCACCGGCATCGAGGGCGGCAGGGCGGCGGACTGATGGCCGCGCATCATCGGAGCCAGGGGGGGCATGCTGGATATGCGTGGCGTCTGCGTCCGGCGCGCGGTTCGGGAGGGCAACGATCGTTGCAGATTCCTCGCTCCCGGCCACGGATGGGACAGACGGCATGCCGGGAGGGGTGCTCGCAGCATACGGCGTGTAGGCGGGCGATGGGGCACTATAGGCAGGAGCAGCCGGAATCGCGCGCAGGCTCGCCTCCAACTGCATCACCTGCTGCTCGTGATCGTACAAGCGGCGGCAGGTGGCGAGGACGATCGGATCGCGCAGTTGACCCTGGAGGACGAGGCTGTACAAATACTCGCCGATCTCTGCCGCAATCTGTGGCCGTTGCTCTCGCGTGACGTGAAGCACTGCCTCAAGTTGCGCGCGCTGACTTTCGCCCCCTTGCGTTGATGGCGAAGGATACGGTGGCCACGGATAATTGGCATCGCCCCCGGAGCCAGGCGTCCCTGCCATGCGTTCCCTCCCTGTGCCGATCTCACTACGGCCCGGCGGATTGGCTATACCCGCGCGTTTGCCTCTCAAGAAGGATAGTATACCAAGAATGTCAGTCCGATTACGCGCGAAAAAGGGATGAGAAAACGATGCGGCAGGAACAGCGAGTGAGGGCAGGATGAGCGATCTCGACGCGCTTCTGAGCGAATCGCTCGCCCCGGCCCGCATCTCCTATCATGCCGCCGGGGCCGACTGGGAGACGTGGCTCGCCGCCCGGCCGTTGCCGACGAACGCCGCCCTCGATGCTCGTCTCGCCGATCCCGGTACCCGCGCGGGGTTCGTCGCTGTCTGCCGGGTACGGGGCATCTTCCATCTGCCGACCGTTGAGTTTGTCACCGCCCTCGCGCGCATCCTGAAGCGATTACCGGGGCCGTGGCTGGAGGTCGGCGCGGGGCGGGGCGACCTTGCCCGCGCCCTCCGTGCCGCACGCGTGCCGATCACGGCGACGGATGACGGCGCATGGTGGCCCGATTCATTGCCGGACGATGTGGAGCGGTCTGCGGTCCGCGCGGCATTGACACGGCATCAGCCCGGCACACTGCTTTTTGTCTGGCCGCCTCGTGGGACGGACTGGCCTGCCCTCTTCCGTGCTGCGCCGTCCGTCCAAGCCTATCTGCTGATCGGCGATGGCCCGCGCGGCATGACCGGCGATGCCGCGTCGTGGTCCGGCGCGCCGGGCTGGCGGCGGCGCACACTCTCCCGCCTCGCCGCGCTCGGTCGCTGCCGCCTGGATGCTGACGGCGGTGTGCATACCTATGTCTCCCTCGTCCGCCGCGCATCGGTCTTCGATTGACGTTCGCGACGCTGATTGGCATGATATGGTTATCTCGCAGCGCATGGGAGGGTGTTCGCAATGATACGGCGGCTCCGCAACAGTGAAATCGTCGTCTTTTGCGCGTTTATCCTCTTCGTGCTGGCGTGGCTGCCCCTGCAAGGCATCCGCGATCCACTCCCGATCTGGGAAAACGCGGTGCGCCCCCATCCGGAGATCCGGGCAGTGTTCGCCGTCGTCCAGATTGCCGGCTTCGTTGCCTTCCTCGCCATCGTGGCGGCCGGCGTGCCCTCCCTCGTGCTGCTTGCCACGCGTGCGCTGCACGACCGCCGCCGGGATCTGCTGCTCCTTCTGGCCGTTCCCTTCCTCAGTATGGCACTGCTCGCGGGGTACGGTCTGCTCGCGTCGTCTGCATGGACGCAGCGGCAGGCAGCCGCACCGGATGCCCCCTTCACGCCGCTCGCAGTCGCGCTCCAACTCGGTCTCGTCGTCATCGTCGGGTGTGCGATTGCGGGAAGTACAACCGCCGTCGTTGTCGCGGTCGCACGGAGTGAACCGGACGAC
>JAICJW010000189.1 GCA_025928215.1 Chloroflexia bacterium
CGCATATGCGCGCCAAAAGCCAAAAAGACGCATCAGCGAGATGCGTCCCAATGCCATAGGTGGAGCAGGCTTCAGCCTGCTCCACCTCATTTTGTTGTGGTCTTCGTTAGACTTCCATCACCATCGGCATAATCATCGGGCGGCGGCGGGTCTGCTCGTACAGATACGATCCCGCGACATCCTTGATCTTCCGCGTCAGGTAACTCCACTCCTGCGGGTGATGGCCGTTGGTGGAGATCAGCGAATCGCGCACGCGCTCCTTCGTCCCCTCGATGAGATCGGTGGTGCGCCGCTGGGAGACGAACCCGCGCGAGACGATGTCCGGCCCGGAGACCAGTTTCCCCGTCTCCTTATCCACCGAGACGACAACCATCAGGATGCCGTCGCGCGCCAGCATCTGCCGGTCGCGGATAACGACTTCGCCAACCTCGCCCGCACCGACACCATCCACCAGCATGAACCCCGAGTGGACCGTCTCGACGATCCCCGCGAACTCATCCGAGAAGGCGACGACGCTGCCATTCTTCGCCAGCACAATCGCGTCCTCATCCCACCCCATGCTCTCCGCGAGCCGTTTGTAGAGGATCAGGTGCCGCTGCTCGCCGTGGAGCGGCAGCACGTACTTCGGACGGGTAAGATTGAGCATCAACTTCAACTCTTCCCGGCTCGCATGGCCGGAAACGTGGACGGTCGTCAGGGCGGAGTAGATCACGTCCGCGCCCAACTGGAAGAGGTTATTGATGATCCGCCCGACGCTGGTCTCATTGCCGGGGATCGGCGTCGCGCTGATGATGACGGTATCGCCGGAGAGGATCTTCAACTGGCGATGATCGCCGCCCGCCATCCGGCTCAAGGCCGCCATCGGCTCGCCCTGGCTGCCGGTCACGACATACGCGACGCGGTTCGGCGGCAGTTCGGCCGCCCGCTTCACATCCACGAGCACGCGCTGTGGATCGTGCAAATAATCCATGCCGAGCGCCATCTCGACATTGTTCTCCATGCTCCGCCCGATGGGGCAGACCTTGCGGCCATAGCGTTGCGCGACATCCACGACCTGCTGGATGCGCGAAATCAGCGACGCAAAGGTCGCGACAATGATCCGGCCGTCGGTCTGCGAGAAGATGCGGTCGAAGGCATCCTCGACGACACGCTCCGAGGCGGTGAACCCCGGCGTTTCGACATGGACGCAGTCCGTGACGAGCGCGAGAACGCCCCGATTGCCTAATGCGGCGATCTTGCCGAAATCGGTCGGGCGGCCATCCACCGGTGTCAGATCGAACTTATAGTCGCCCGTATGGACGATGAGGCCGGCGGGCGTGGTGATGCCGAAGCCAACCGCATCCGGGATCGAATGGCAGACGCGGAACGGTTCGATCGTGAACGCGCCCGCCTCGATGGCGTCCTCCGGCCCCATCGGGATGAGGACGGCCTTGTCCAGCAGCCGCCGCTCGCGCAGTTTGACGCTGATCAGGCCGAGGGTGAGCGGTGTGCCGTAGATCGGCGGATTGCCGAGTTCTTCCAATAAGTAGGGCAGCGAGCCGATGTGGTCCTCATGCCCGTGGGTAATGAAGATACCCCGGATGCGGTGCAGTTTGTCGTGGAGGTAGGTGATGTCCGGGATAACGAGGTCCACTCCGAACATCTCTTCTTCCGGGAAACCGACGCCGACATCCACGATGATGATGTCATTACCATACTCGTAGACGGTCATATTTTTGCCGACTTCGCCCATCCCGCCGAGCGGGATAATGCGCACGCGCTTTTTTGTTGTCTTTGCCAAGGGGAGTATGCCTCCAAATTCGTGAAACGTCCTGCGGCATCTATATCCGTACCCTTCCAGCGTCCGCAGGGTGCGCGTGGATGGTATCAAGCCTAAATCAGTAGCCAGTAATCAGTTGTCAGTTGTCAGTTTGAGAACCGATGATCGCGGATGGGATACATCGGGCAGCCGTGGGGCTCGCGATCCCATCTGACCACCAGCTACTGACGACTGACTACTACGCTCAGAAGAGCGACAACTGTGCGGGCGGTTCCTCTTCGTCCTCCGGCGCGGCCATCGCTTTCGCTTCTTCAAGGAGGGCCGGAATCTTCTTGATGTCTTCCTTCACATGTTCCATGAACGCCGGTTGGTGCAGCGCGGCAGCGGGATGGACCATCGGGAAGTAAATGCGCCCGTCCACACGCTTCGGCTGCCCGTGAATCTTCATGATCTTCTCGCCGGGGAAGTACCGCGCCATCGAATAGCGCCCAATCGCGACGATCATGCGCGGGTTGATCAGCGCGATCTGGCGGTCGAGATAGTTGCTCGTGCAGGTGCTGATCTCATCAGGCAGCGGATCGCGGTTCCCCGGCGGGCGGCATTTGACGAGGTTCGTGATGAAGACCTGACTGCGCTCGATGCCGACCGACGCGAGCAAGTCGTTCAGCAGGTTCCCGGCAGCGCCGATGAAGGGGTGGCCGTGCTGGTCCTCATGGAAGCCGGGCGCTTCGCCAATGAAGAGGATCGGCGCATCAACGGGGCCATCGCCGGGAACCGCCTTCGTGCGCATCTTGCAGAGTTCGCACTTCGTGCAGACGCGAATCTGCTCCGCGATCTCCTCCAGTTGCGCCGCGATCTCGTCGCGGGATGATCCCCTCGCTGCCGTCCCGTCTTCCTCCTGCATACTGCCTGCCTGCTCCATTTCGGTTAAAACGCCAGACTACCGCATGCTATTCCGCGCCAGAACAACACGCTCGCAGTATACCATGCCCGAGGCCCGAATTGGTCAGTGACGGCGTGTGTACGTACGAGTCCGGCCGATCCGCTGTCGGGCTGGTTCGGGGGGTTCGATTTCTGCTGCTGACGCACCATTCTCGTTAGTCACAGGCAGCGCGGTGAATGCGGGCGGCGATTCACCATTGAGCAGCGCCTGACCGAGCGCGATGAGTGATGCGACGGTCTCCGGATCGCGCGCTTCGGCGTAGATGCGCGCGAGCGGTTCGGTGCCGCTCGTGCGGACGAGCAGCCAGCGGCGATCCTCACCGATCAGTTTGACCCCGTCCAGCGTGACCGTCTTCGCGACGGGCGAGCCAGCGAGATCAATACCGTTCGTCTCGATAGCCGCGAGGCGGGCCTGCACCTCGTCCATCGCCTCCACCGCGAGCGGCACGTCCTGCCGCCGGTAGTGCCACGCACCCGCGCGGATTTCGACGCCGTAGCGCAGGCCCGCGATGTCGGTGCCGCGCCGCTGCATCAGGTCGAGGAGATAGAGAGCGGCGACGAAGGCGTCGCGCTCCGGCAGATGGGTGCCGAAGGCGAAGCCGCCGCTCTCTTCGCCACCGAGCATCGCATGATGCTCGATCATCGCGGGCGCGATGTGCGTGTAGCCAATTGGCGTCTCAATCAGCGGCACATTGTACCGCTCCGCCAATAGATCGAGCCGCACCGAGCCATTGACCGAGCGAACAATCGCGCCATCTGTGATGTCATCCCGCTCGCCGAGGTACATCGCGAGCATCGCGAAGGTCTCCTGGCTGCTGACGAACGCACCGTCGCCGTCCACAAGGGCGATACGGTCGCCGTCGCCGTCAAAGGCGATGCCGATGTCTGCGCCGTGCGCCTTCACCGCCTGCATCAGCGGGCCGAGCGTTTCCTCCACCGGCTCCGGCCCCTTTATCCCCGGAAAGAGCGGGTTCCGCTCCGCGCGAATAGCGAGGATTGGCCGCGTTCCCGCACCGAGCAGTTTCTGGAGGATGCCCGCGCCCGCACCGTACATCGCGTCCACAATGATGCGGAGATTGGCGCGACGGATCGCCTCGATATCCACCAGTTCCCGCACCGCCGATTGATAATCGGGGAAGGGATCAATCGGCAGATACCGCCCATCGAGGTACGGCTCGCTGAACTTCAGCAGCGGGATTGCCTCGCCGCTGTGCTGCCGCGTATCCGCGTAGGTTTCGATGACCGTCGTCACCGTCCGGTCGGCGGGCGCACCGATGGCCGTCTTCACCTTGATGCCGTTATAGATCGCCGGGTTATGGCTGGCGGTAATCATCACGCCTGCCGCGGCCTGGGTGTGGGGCACGGTGAAGGTGACGACCGGCGTTGGCACCGGGCCATGATCGCAGTACAGCACGCGCACACCCTGACCGAGCAACGCTTCCGCGACTGCCGCCGCGAACTGCTCGGACAGAAACCGCCGGTCGTGCCCGACGACGACGCCGCGCTGCGCCGCGCCCTCGGTCTGATTCACCCAGTCCGCGATCGCGGCGGCGCAACGATGCACGTTGGCGAGGGTGAATTCATCGGCAATGATCGCACGCCAGCCGTCGGTTCCGAACCGTATCATCGTCGCGTTGCTCCTTCAGGACTAAGGACTGAGGACTGAGGACTGAGCGAGAGATGCGATCTCGGCGCATACCATTTTGCCGGGACAGTGTAGCGTGCCATGCGGGGTTCGCGCCAATAGAACAGGGGGCTTATTCCTCGACCGGCGGCAAGCCTTCTTCGTCCTCTTCGAGGAGCGCGGCGTCGAGGTCGGCCTTCGTCCAGTCCTCGGCGGCGGCATCGTAGGTGACGAGAGATTCCGCGAGCGCCCACCATCCAGCGGCGGAATCGCGCTCGTCCGGCAGCGGGAACTGCCCCGGTTCGTCGGCGTGATGATGCAGCCACCGTTCGATGATGTGCAGTTCGTCCACGTCATCCTGGGGGATAGTTGCGAACCTCACCCCCGGCCCCTCTCCCTTGCGATGGAGAAGGGTGCCTTGCTTTCGGCGCTTCGACGTTCCCGTATCGTCTTCGTTGCCCAGTTCGGCTCCCCTCTCCCCGTGAGGGAGAGGGGATGGGGGTGAGGTTCCCTCCGCCGCCCGCCGGTATGCGGCGATCAGCCATTCCGCGACGAAGGCGGCGGGTTCGCCGCTCTTGACGCGCCGCTGCGCCGCCACCCGGCCATGCACAATCAGCAACGCCTCGGTATGTCCCATTTCGGCGGACGGGAGCGCCAGCACAAGATGGCCGGTTTCGACCTGTCGGGCGAGTGTTTGGTAAACATTCGCAACCCCTGTGACGGTCCGTAGCGCGTCGCGCAAGCGGGCGGCATCCTCGAAATCCAGCCGCTCCGCCGCCGTTTCAAGTTTCGCCTGCAGGCGGTTGCGGATACCGTCGCTCCGCCCTTCAAGGAAGGCAATCGCGTCGTCAATGAAGGTGAAATATTCCGCCGGGTCGCCCTGCCCGACGCACGGGCCGAGGCACTTGCCCATGCCGAGGCGCGGGCAGGGGTTGCCCCACTTCTTCGGATTCGAGAAGCCGCGCGTGCAGGTGACGAGCGGCAGCACTTCAGCGAGCACATTGACGGTGCGCTCAGCGGCGCTGCGCGAGCGGAAGGGGCCGAAGTAGCGCGCGCCGTCCTCCTTGAGCGTCCGCGCGAGGCGGATGCGCGGCCACGGCTTCTGCACCTCGATCTTGATGTACGGGTAGAGCGCGTGGTTCTTCATCGCCCGGTTGTAGCGTGGCTGGTGGCGGTGGATCATCCGTGACTCCAGCAGCAGCGCCTCCAACTCGCTGCCGACGACCTCCACTTCGATGCGGGAGACCGCTTCGAGCAGGCCGTCCATCCTGCGTGTCAGCCCGAGATGCTGCGAGTAGTAGGAGGACACGCGATCGTGCAGGTTCTTCGCTTTGCCGACGTAGATCACGCGGCCATCCTCATCCAGCATCCGGTAGATGCCCGGCGCATGCGGCACCGTCCGCAACCACGCGCGGTCGAGATACGCCTTGCCGCTGCCAACCGCCTCGACGCCGCTCGCGTTGCCGTGCGGTTCGGCGGCCGCCGGGATGGAGAGCGCCTGCATCGCATCGAGCGTCGGCAGGCCCGCCTGCTTCGCCAGGGGCAGGAGGCGATGGAGCGCCTCGGCGGTCAGGCGTGCATCCCCCTCCGCGCGGTGGCGGTGCGTGATCGGCACACCGAGCGTGGCGGCCATCCGTTCGAGATTCGGCTTCTTCAACCCCGGTAGGAGCCGCACGGCGAGCGAGAGCGTATCGAGACGCGGGTTGACCAGCGGCGGCTTACCAACCCGCGACAACTCCGCGTTGACGAACGAGATATCGAAGCGGATGTTGTGGCCGATCACCAACCGCTCGCCGATAAAGCGCAGCAGACCGTCCGCAACCGCCGCGAAGCGGGGCGCGTGCTGCACCATCTCCTCGGTGATGCCGGTCAGTTCGGTGATGAAGCCGGGCAGCCGCTTCTCCGGGTTGAGCAACGTCGTGAACGTGTCAACGATCTCACCTTCGCGGATTTTCAGCGCGCAGACTTCGATCAGCCGCTGCTTAAAGGGACGGAGACCGGTCGTCTCAGTATCGAGGACGATGTACTCACCGGTCCCCGCAAGATCATCGAGCGTTGTCGGGACGGCGATCTCCTCGACGAGTGCCCAGTGCAGATCGGGCCGCAAGCGGAAGGTTGCCGGTTCGTCCAGCACGGTGCGGATCAGCGTCCGCCACAGGGCAGGTGGTCCACCGGAGCCGAAGACATGGCGAATGACGGCATCCTCGTGCGCGGCGCCGCCCTGCGCGCGCAGATAAAGAAAGGTCCGCTGCCGGAGCCACGCATACTGATCGCCGTCCGTACCTTCTTCATTCTCTTCGCTGTTCATCGTCTCATCATTCGCCATCATGGCCCATTGTTTCCGTTATCACATATGAACGTACGTTCTATCATGGCAGCGTACCGCAGCGATGCACCTGCGGCAAGCCCGATGAATCAGTTGACAGGCTAATAACGCAACACACAGGCGACACCCGCCAAGAGCAGGAACGCGCCAATGATGCGACCGGGGCTGATCGGATGGACGATATAGCCGACCCAGCCGAAATGATCAATGACGACTGACGCGACCAGTTGACCGGCGACCACGCATGCGACGAGCGCGGCGGAACCGAGCCGGGGGCCGGCGACGACGCTGACGACGACATAGAACGCGCCGAGCAAGCCGCCAATCCAGAGCCACCACGGCGCGTGTACGAACTGCTCGCCGCTCGGCCACGCCCGCCGCGTCGCGATGAAGCAGAGCAGCAACGCCACGGTTCCCACAATGAAGGAGATGAAGGATGCCCAGATTGGTTGCCCGGAGACACGCCGCAACTGGCCATTGACCCCGAACTGCACGGCGACGCCCACGCCGGCGGCGAAGGCGAGCAGGAAGAACTGTGGCGCCATTTTCACCGCTTCTCCTCTTGATGGCAAACCGCGTCACGTACGGGTGCCGTACCCGTCCTTTAGAGCGTCAAGATAGCCGCCTTCACGATCCGGGCGACGATGGCATACGCCCTGGCGGTGGGATGCGTCCCGTCGCTCTGATAGTACTCCCGATTCAACTGAGCGCCCGCGGCGCCGATCGTCGGGTCGGCGCTGACGTCCGCCAGGGCATCGGCATAACTGGCAAGCTCCGTGCGGATGTTTGCATTGTAGTGTTGCCGCTCATTCTCGTACGTTCTCCCACCGGATAACGGGACACTATTCGGCAAGATCGTCAGGGCCACGACCTTGAATCCAATCCGCCGCCGCGCCTGACAGAAGATAACCATCCGCGCGAAGGCCTCATCAACGCTCGCCCCTGCCCCCAGATCGTTGGTCCCACCCAGCACGAGAATGTTCCTGCTCCGGCTGGCGGCATAGAGCGGATCAATCGTCTTCGGAGCGAGCGGCAGCAACTCGGCGAGTGTTATTCCCGTCATCACCCCAAGATTGACCGCGTCGTACGTGGCCGGTGCGAGCATCGCAATCGTCTGGGCCGGGAAGGTCTCGGTTCGCTGGACGCCCAAGCCATAGACCATTGACGCGCCGACGAAGACGATCAGCGGGGTGGTCGGCGTGCCTGTCGGTGGCACGAAGGTCTCGGGGACCGGAAGGGGCGAACGAGCCGCCGTCGTCGGTGTCCCAGCGGGTGTCGCGGCGGCGGTCGGGGCAGGGCTCGTCGTGGTCACGCCGGCGATGGCGGTCGCGGCGGAAGTCGGAGTCGTTGGGGCTGGTATGGCGGTGGTCGGAGCGACGGGTGTGACGGGCGTGGACTTCGGTGTGTCGGTCGCGGTGCGATTACTCCCGCACGCGGCGGCGAACGTCGTGGCAGCAATCGCGGTTGCACCGAGGAGTACACGACGACGGGGAAGCGACTGGCGACGCGGATCACGAACCATACATCTCTCTCTTTCCAACTGTTGTGGTCGTTGCATTCCCAGGCCGCCCCTCCATGCTCAGTCATTTTCCGCCCCCAATCCCCATTGTCCACCGTACGGACATGATATACTTCGGCGTGGCGACCGTCACGAACGAAGGAGTATCCGCGCGTGAGCGTCACGGACAATGCAGCAATCGAGGCGACGTTGCAGGCAGCGCCGCCCGTGCAGGTTGAGGAACGCGTTGCCGCCCTCCGGCAGCAGATTGACCACGCGAACGTCGAGTATTACATCCACGACAATCCGACGCTGACGGATGCCGAGTGGGACGCGCTGATGAATGAACTGCGCGCACTGGAGGCGGAGTATCCCGCGCTCGTCACGCCCGATTCTCCGACCCAGCGTGTCGGCGCCGCGCCGTCGGCGGA
>JAICJW010000571.1 GCA_025928215.1 Chloroflexia bacterium
ATAGAGGTAGAGGAAGTCGGGCAAAACGCGGAAGTTACAGCTCCGCCGGATGCGGAGATACCATTCGAAGTCTTCCGCACTGCGCAACTCTTCGGAGAAGAAGCCGAAGCGATCGAAACACCAGGAGCGGATCATCGCGCCGCCGAAGGGAATCGCCATCCTGCCCCGCGCGAATCGCCGCTGAATCGCCGTGGGTTCTTCCGGGTAGAGGATGCGCGGCTGCGGAGTTTCGTCCGCCCAGAAATATTTCATCTGCGAGGCAACGACATGGACCTCCCGATGGCTCTCCAGATAGGCGACCTGCGTGGCGAATCGCTCCGGCAGGGAAATATCATCACTGTCACAGATGGCGATATACTTCCCGCAGGCAAATCCCAACGCGACATTGCGCGCCCGCGCGGGGCCGGAATTTTCGTCCAGCTCGAAGACGCGGATGCGGGGGTCCGTGTACTGCGCCAGTAACGCCGACGTTTCGTCCGTCGAGCCATCGTCCACGATGATCAATTCCCAATCGGTGAACGTCTGCGCCAGGACGCTGTCAATCGCTTCTTTGAGATACGGCATCGCGTTATACGTCGGCATAATGGCGGAAACAGTTACCTGTGCTCCCATCAAACTTCCTTCCTGAAATGCGCTTCGTTCCGCCGCTTCAGCGGCCCAAATGGACTGAGTGGCCGGGGAATCGTGATTGAATCCAGCCGGCGCGTGTCCGGCCGCGCGCGCCCGTGGACGATGCTCCTCCTGCCACCAGAGATGGAGTTGAATCGTCAAGGCAACGAAGAGCACCCACGAGAGCGAGTTGTACGCGACGAGGTACGACTCGGTAATGTTCGAGATCAGGAGAAAGATCAGGAAAATCAGTGGGAATGCGCTGTCGAGCAGGTGACCGCGCCGGGCAAGCACGAGGGCATTGCGGAGTGCGACAACCATCACGGGTACGAAAATGAGCAACCCGACGATCCCGAGGTCCAGCATGAGGTCCAGGAAACCGTTGTGCGCGTTCGGTGGGTTCCAGCCGGTCGCGCGCCAGACCGGTGCGGAGGGGCCTTGAAAACCGAGCCAGAACCCGCCATATCCGTACCCGAACGAGGAGCGCGCCTGAATCATGCGCCAGACCAGGCTCCAGAGTTGCGTCCGCCCGGTCAGGCCGGAATCTTTGCCGAGGAGATTCGTCACCCCCCCGGGGTTACGCGCCACACCCACCATGATGTATCCGCCAACCATCGCGACGATCATCAGGATGGGGAGCGCGATCGTGTAATGCAACCGCCACAAGCGGACGAGGATCAGCACGGCGGCAAGGGTGACGAGGAGCACGAGCGCGGTCGCCGACTTGCTGAGGATGACCAGAACAACCGACAGTACGCCGAAGCCAATGAGAAAGCGATGCCGTTTGACACTCACGGCGTAGAGCAGCCACAAGGCGGCGGAGAGTGCCATGAACTGCCCCAGTTGGTTTTTCTGCCCGAAGACCCCCTGCCACGCGCCGATCTCGTCAATTGCGTAGGCAGGCAAGGCGATGCCGACAAGGAAACTGAGACCGATCGCGATGACGGAGACGGCGAGAAGCAAGTGAAGCAACGTCCGCAGCGGATAGCGCGTCGCGAGATAGAGCCCGAAGATGGAGCTGCCGAGAAGCGCCGCCGCGCGACGGAAGGAGACCGTGGGCGCATCCGACCAGAGCACGGAGAGCATCGCGAGCAGCGGCAAGAGCCAGAGGAGCGCCGGCCGGAACGCGCGCATCAACTGGCGGGGGGGATGAATCACCATCAGCATGACACTGACGAGATAGATGCTGAAGAGCAGGATCTGCGTGAGGGCGCTACCCTCGCTGTAATCCGCCTGTATCGCGGTGTTCTGTAGCGGCCCCTCGGTGCCGCTCAGTATCCGCACCGTCCGTATGCCCGCGTCGAGACAGAGGAACATGCCGGCAACGGCGAACCCCATTTCCCACAGGGGGATCACGCGCGCGCGC
>JAICJW010000481.1 GCA_025928215.1 Chloroflexia bacterium
AGATCGTGGTCGCGTTGCGGGGCGTCGAGGCGCATCAGCGTGAGGTAGGGGAGGACGAATCCCCATTCGTCGTCGCTGACATCGGAGGGATAGAGCTTGCGCTTGGTGTTCATACACATCAGTCTACCGCGACGACCCACAGTTCATAACAGGCTCTAGCGCTGTGTCGATGTTCTCGTGTCGCACGCCGCCGGTACCGCTACCGCTGCGGCGTGATCTCCACCACCGTCTCGCCCCGGTTGCTGCTCTCCAGCGTGTTCCCCAACTCGTCCAGCGTCCGCAACCATGGATCCGCCTGCGGCTGGAACGCCTCCGCGCTCTCCCGATCCCGCCAGACGACCACCGCCGTCGCCACCCCCTGCTCCTCGTCGTTGACGATGTAGAAGCCGATCAGCCCGGGCGCCTGCTGGAGCTTCGGGAAGAACTCGCTCTGCGCGCGGCGCATCGCCTCCTCCGCCCGGTCGGGATTCATCCTGCGCCGCTCGATCAGGGTGTACATGGACTGCTCCTTTCGCGTGCAATCGGCGGTCGAGCGCGGATAGGCTCAGGGCGATTAGGGCGCCGCGGCGGGGGAAGCGCAAGTGGGTCGGGGGCAACGGGATTTGAGATAGCAAACCTGGCCGTATGAGATGAGCCACCCGGTATTTGTGCAGTCAGCGTGACAAGAGTCCATTCGCGCGGCGAACGCGTGCACATGCGTCTCGCTCATGCCCAACGCCGGTGAACGTCATTGCGGCATGGGAGCGGGTAGAATATCTGGGTGATTGCACCGCGAATGCTCCTGCGCAGTACGTCGTGGCGAGGAATGCTTTAATGCCGGACATTACCGCCGTCTTCTTGCGCTGGATGGGCATGCGGGCGGTCCTGCATCGCGGCTACTGGCTGGTCGCCAGTTTGTACCTCATCGTTGATGCCCAGCTTTCGGCGTTTCAACTGGTCTTCCTCGGTATCGCCCAGGGGATCATCGCGCTGGTGACCGAAGTGCCCGCCGGGGTCGTGGCGGACACGATCAGCCGCAAATGGGCGATCGTGATCTCCCACGCCCTCATCGGTCTCAGTATGGTCGTCACCGGGTTGGTCACGGCATTCCCGGCACTGGTCGCGACCCAGATGCTCTGGGGGGTGGGATGGACCTTCGTGAGCGGTGCCGATGTCGCGTGGGTCACCGATGAACTCGCTCGTCCCGACCGCATCGCCGCGGTGTTGACGGCGCGTGCGCGCTGGGAGCAGCTCGGGGCTGTCGGCGGCCTCGTCGGGTTCGGCCTCCTCGCCCTGGCCATCGGCCGTGGCGCGGCGATGGTGGTCGCGGGCGTCGCGATGATCGTGCTCGGGGAGTACGTCGTGGTGCGGTTCACCGAACACGGCTTCGTCCCGACCAGGGTGCGACGCTGGCAGCGGTCGGCGGCGATCCTCCGGGGTGGGGTCACCCTCGCGCGTCGCGATCGCGAGATCCTGGCGGTCCTCGCGGCGACCTTCCTGATCAATGGCGCCGCCGCAGGCTACGGGCGACTCTACGCCAAGCGGCTGGTCGAGCTCGGCCTGCCGGACCAGTCCAACCCGATCCTCTGGTTCACGGCACTCGGGATTGGCATGTATGCGGTCGGCGCGCTCGCGCTGCGGATCGTCGAGGCGCGCATCGACGGTGTCGGCGTTGCCCGGCGCGTCTATGCCGCGGCGTGCGGCATCGGCGTCCTCGGTTTGATCGCGCTGGTCAGCGCGCCCGGGTATCTCGCGGGCAGCGCGGGGGTGCTGCTCGTGAGCGGCATCGGGATGACCGTGACAAGCGCCGTGGGCGAGATTTGGGTCAACCGCCGCACGACCAGCGACGTGCGGGCGACGGTGCAATCGTTCCTCGCCCAGGTGGAGTACGGCGGCGAAATCCTCTGCGGCCTCGCGCTCGGGGCGGTCGCCCAGTTCACCACGATCACCGTCACCTTCGCGTGTGCCGCCGCGCTCATCGCGGGAGCAGGCGTGCTGGTCGTTCGGTCACGCACCAGCGATCCGTAACCACGATGTCCGGCGCCCGTTTGCCGTCGCCGGAGCAGGACCGCGATGAGAGGGACAGCATAGCGTTACCATGGTCACTGCACAAATACCGGGTGGATCATGGCTCTTCCGCAATGACGATACTGCTGGCGAAGTCGCTGAGGCGATGTACGGACGCGGTAGTGCGGCGCTGCGACCAGCCGAGTTTCGGTTGTTTATCGTACTGTTCCGGACATCGCCAGCAGTATCAATGACGATGAACGAATAGAGCGGAATTTCCCTGGCGTGCAGGGAACCCGCTGGGGTAATCGGTGTTCGCTGCGCGCCGGAGATTTTCTGCCCAATTTTCCTTGTACGGGCAAGCCAGAACGATCGAAATGCTTCACCGCGATTGCCGGAGACCCTGGCTCATACGGCCAGGTTTGTGAGACATTTTGTATAGATTACAACCCACCACGGCCCACTAGGTTGCGGACGGTATGATAGTCGGAGGGATACGAGAGGAGGCCACCGATGCCATATACGCCCAAGACCTCGCCCGTGATCCGCGCAACTCTCATGGCGATGGACGCCATCAATGGGCTGCGCGATGCCCGTTTGGATGCGGCACAGGACGACACCGAGCGAGAGCGCGTGCAGACCGAGCACCGAGGGTTGCTGTTCGTGCGCGCGCAGATCCTCCACGAGGCGCAGTTCGGGCCACCCTCCCCCGCCCCAGCAGGGCTGCGCCTGGTCCGACCAAGCGATGACTGAGAGAGGAGGCAACGGCAATGGCCTGGTACGACGATAAGAAGAAGACGACACACGTTGCGCACTATAAGGACGCGGAGACGGCGGAACGGGAGGGACGCGAGGCGGTCGCGAAGGGTTGGGGGGTGCGGGAGACGACGACGGCACCGGAGCGCGTCGCGGTGGGCAGGTCGATCACCAAAGGGCTCTTCACAGCGGGGACGGGCCTGCTGAAAGGGCGGCCGCGCAAAGGGGGAAAGGTGACCGTGACCTACGAGCGCACGC
>JAICJW010000515.1 GCA_025928215.1 Chloroflexia bacterium
GTACGCATATGGCAGGCCGGTCGCGGGATTGAGCGTCGGCGCGATCTCCCACGGCAGCATGCCGATCTCATGCTGCTCCGCCGCAAGAAATGTCTCGTCGGGGTGCGGCGGCATCGCAAACGGCGTCCGCCCCCATGCCCGCGCCACGCCGCCGACGAGCCGTGCGTGCGCGGCCTGCCCGATGATAACCGTCCCCTCCGGATGCGCGCGATGCAACATTGCGAAAATTCCTTTCCGACTGTCGGGCAACATTGTACAGTCATGCCGCTATACGGACGCGAAGTGCGCTGCTATACTCGCCGCCGCGTACCGGCAATTTGTCTACAGTCAATGCGGGAGGGGCGAACCGTGCTCGCCAAAGTGACCAGTTGCGCTCTGATCGGCTTGGACGGTGTACCAATTACCGTTGAGGTAGACGTTGGCGCGGGGATGCCGGCGTTTAATAAAGCCGGAACAGAACACCGGAGAAATGGTGATCCTGCCTCCGCTACGTGGTCGCGGAAGACATCTCAGCGCCGCTTCCCCGCCAACCAGTAGTAGACGACGAGCGCCCCGACCAGGCCGCCCGCGAGGAAGACGGCGATCTCCAGCCGGACGCTGTGCGGCGCGTATCCCTCGCGCGCCCCGTAGATCGTCAGCGCATGGTAGACGAAGGCGATACAGGCGATCACGGCGAGCATCGTCACGAGGTTGACGAGGTGCTTGAGGACCAGGATGCGCAGACGCCAGCGCCGGGCGCGTTTCCAGCGGGCACGATGGAGCGGGGAGGGCGGCAGATCAGGCACCGGCGTCGTCCCGAGGCTTGCGCGGCTTCCGGTTGCCGGTACGCGGATGATCGGGCGAAGCAGCGCCCGGTCTGCCCTTATGCTCGCGCGCATAGCGGTCAAGGTCCTTTGGCCGCACGACATAGGTCTTGCCTATCAACTGACCGACAAGTGCCCCGTTCTTGATCTGGTTCCGGAGCGTGTTGGCACTCAGGCCAATGCGTTCGCTCGCCTCCGCTAATGTCAGGACTTCTTCCCGCCCAATCTTCATGTCCGTTATCGTAGCAGATGCGATGGTATCCATATCGTTATCGTAGCGGATGAACGCCAAGAAATCAACCGAAAAACTCGTTGACTTAACGGGGCTTATCTGCTATTATAATGACGTCAGATGGGAACGCCACTGACACCGAAATGCCCCGCCGGTGAGCCAACACCGCCAGGGCAAGCGAACAGAGAAGGGATAACTTCAATGTCCACCACGACCAATGCTACCACACCGGCCTTCATCCGCACCCCGCGCGGCACGCTCGTCCCCCGCGTCATTACGCAGGACTATCTGAACGCCGATCCGGAGCGTCACGCAGTTCTCGCTGAGGTCGCCCTCTCCCACGCGGCGGCCCTGCCGGATGACGACGGGTGGTGCTTCTCTGTCCTCATGAGTGTCGTAGACGCCATTCAGGATGGGGGCGCGGTCGTTATCCAGTATCGCAACGATGACGGTGTGGTCTCCGCCCGCTGCCTCTTCCCCTCCACCGTTACGGTCACTGCCGAACGGCATCTCGCGTGCCGCGCGTACTGCACTGCGCGGCGTGAGACGCGGACGTTCCGGTTGGATCGAATCCTCGATTGCCACACCCTTACGCTCCCTTGTGAGGCGGTGGCGTGATGGCTCGCGCGAAACGACGGGGAGATGCGGAGCGATTCTGGACGAAGGTGGATAAGTCCGGCGAATGCTGGCTCTGGACGGCGGGGATGAACCGACAGGGCTATGGGAAGTTCTGGGTGGACGGGCGGGACATGCCGGCGCACCGGTTCTCGTATCAACTCGCGCACGGCCCGATCCCCGACGGGAAGTGCGTCTGCCACAACTGTCCGGGAGGCGACAACCCCGCATGTGTCAATCCGGCGCATCTCTGGCTCGGCACCGATGCCGAGAACACCGCAGATCGCCACAACAAAGGGCGCGACGCACGGGGTGAGCGCCACGCTTCCCGAACGAAGCCGGAACGCGTGGCTCGCGGTGAACGGCACCCGATGGCGAAGTTGACGAGGCAAGACGCCGAAACCATCCGCAGACTTTATGCATCGGGCGGAGTCTCGCAGAGGGAACTGGCGCGGCGATTCGGCATGAGCCCCTCCCAAATAGGCAACATCACCAGCGGGAAGCATTGGCGCGACACGCCGGGCGAAGTGCCGCAGGCGGCATAAGACGCAACGACGGGGCGGTGAGAAGCCGCCCCTTACCGATAAGGAGTAGACCGATGATTGCGACGACCCAACGCTTCTCCACCCCGCTCGCACAGATGACGGTCGACGCGCGGGACGTGCTGGCAATGGCCGGTGTGGCACCGATGACCCTCATTGCCCGCCACTTCGCCGGTGAATGGAACGGCCAGCCCGACAACGCTGCGCGCAATGAGGAGTACCTGGCCGCCGGCGACGGAATGCTGATGAGCATCTTCGAGGCGGGTGGCGAACCGGTCTGGGTGATCTCGCACATCGGTTGTGGCGAGGATGATTACACGACGGTGTTGTGGACTGCGTCACATGATGTTGCACGTATACCGTCAGTGA
>JAICJW010000359.1 GCA_025928215.1 Chloroflexia bacterium
CGGCGCGCCGCCACGGCGCATGAAAGGGGAGCCGCAGGCGTGCGTCTCCCCTCTTTCTTTGCATGGAAACAGGAGAGGCTCTCGCCCCTCCCGTATCCTGCATCATCCATTGGCAAGCGGACGGCTCAGGTCCCTTCCTGCCAAGCGTTGTTGTATTCGTTCTGGCGCGCGGAGAGTTCATCTATCTTGATGCCGAGCGTCGCCAGTTTCAAGGTTGCGACGCCGAGGTCAAGTTCCGTCGGGATGTTGTAGACCTTCGCTTCGAGCGACGCCTGGTTCTTGATGAGCCATTCGGTCGCCAATGCCTGATCGGCGAAGGACATGTCCATCACGCTCGCCGGGCTTGCTTCCGCCGCCGCCTGGCCGACGAGCCGCCCCTCCGCGAGGAGGTAGACGCGCTGGCCGCTGGGCAGCAGGTATTCCTCGGTGTTGTTACGCACCATCTTGTGCGAGACGGCCGCTTCGCGCAGCCCCTTGACGTCAATCTCGACATCGAAGTGGCCGCTGTTGCACAAGAGAACGCCTTCTTTGAGGTCCGCGAAGTGCGCGCGCGAGACGATCTCCGTGCCGCCCGTCGCGGAGACGATGATGTCCGCCTCCTTGACCGCTTCCGCCATCGGCATGACGCGATACCCTTCCATCACCGCTTCGAGCGCGGCGATCGGCGAGACCTCGGTGACGATCACGTTCGCGCCCATCCCCTTTAGCCGCAGCGCGATACCGCGCCCGACCCAGCCGAAACCCGCGACGACCGCGACCTTCCCCGCGATCAGGATATTCGTCGCGCGCAGAATGCCATCCACCGTGTTCTGCCCGGTGCCGTAGCGGTTATCGAAGAAGCGCTTGGTCGGCGTGTCATTGACGGCGACGACCGGGAACTTGAGGATGCCGTTCCGCTCCATCGAGCGAACGCGGATTACGCCCGTTGTCGTCTCCTCCATGCCGCCAATCACGCGGCTGAGGGTTTCGCCACCCATCTCATGCAGTTTGACGATCAGGTCCGCGCCATCATCCATCGTCAGTTGCGGCTTGTGCGACAACACCTGATCCACATGCCGGTAATAGGTCTGGACGTCCTCACCGTAATAGGCGTAGACCGGGATTTCCTCATGCGCGACGAGTGTGGCGCAGACATCGTCGCGCGTTGAGAGTGGGTTCGAGGCACAGAGGGCAATTTCCGCGCCGCCCGCCTTCAGCGTCCGCAGCAGCACGGCCGTCTCGGTCGTGATGTGCAGGCTGACCGCGATACGCAGGCCCTTCAGCGGCTGCTCCTTCGCGAACCGCTCGCGGATCGTCTGCAAAACGGGCATCTGCCGCTCCGCCCAGTCCGACCGCATCCGCCCCTGCTCCGCAAGGCCGATATCCACAATGTCGTAATCAACCGTCGTTGCCGTCATTCCCACCTCCGAAAACCGATGAATCTCAGATTTGGAGCAATCTCCACAGAAGATGCTACACTATCATCGGTGTTTTGTCTACAGATCGTCTGTTATTGCCAATTGAGGGAGGGCGGTTCGAGCACCGCCCCTACGCATCCCTGCATTTCCCCCCCTCTCCTTTGCCTTGCGGCAAAGGAGAGGGAGCCGGGGGTGAGGTTCTCTTCCCCTAGTCGTCCGCCAGCGCCAGCTCACGGTCCGCGACGCCAGCGGCAGCACGCAGGGCTTCGGCCTTGTCCGTCTTCTCCCAGGGGAGATCGAGGTCGTCGCGACCGAAATGGCCGTACGCGGCGGTCTGCTTGTAGATCGGGCGGCGCAAATCGAGTTCACGAATGATGCCGCGCGGCGTCAGATTGAAGTGCTCGGCGATCAGTTCCTGCAACTTCTCGTCGGAGACCTTGCCCGTGCCGAAGGTCTCGACCATGATCGAGAGCGGCTTCGGCACGCCGATCGCGTATGACAACTGCACCTCGAAGCGGTCCGCAAGGCCCGCCGCGACGATGTTCTTCGCCACATAGCGCGCCGCGTACGCCGCCGAGCGGTCCACCTTGGTCGGGTCTTTGCCGGAGAAGGCCCCGCCGCCGTGTCGCGCCATGCCGCCGTAGGTATCCACGATGATCTTCCGGCCGGTCAGGCCCGCGTCACCGACCGGGCCACCAGTGACGAAGCGACCCGTCGGGTTGATGTAAATCTTGGTGTTTGCGTCCATCATGCTCGCGGGGATCACGTCGCGGATAACGAGCGCCTCGACATCCTTGTGGATCTGGGACTGCTCGACGACCGCGTCGTGCTGCGTCGAGATGACGACTGCGTCCACGCGCACGGGCTTGCCAAACCGGTACTCGACCGTCACCTGGCTCTTGCCGTCCGGCCGCAGATAGGTCAGCGTGCCATCTTTGCGCACTTCCGCCAGGCGGAGAGCGAGTTTGTGCGCCAGCGCAATCGGCAGCGGCATCAGTTCCGGCGTCTCGTTGCAGGCGAAGCCGATCATCATCCCTTGATCGCCCGCGCCAACCTCGTCATCTTTGAGGCCGACGCCGCGCGCGATATCCGGCGACTGCTGGCCGATGGCGACGGTCACGCCGACCGAGCCGCCATCGAAGTGGCAATCCGCCTCGCGCGTGTAGCCGATCTCCTGGATCGTCTGACGAATGACGGAGGGCATGTCCACATACGCACTGGTCGTGATCTCCCCGATCACCGCGACCAGGCCCGTCGTCGTCGCGGACTCACAGGCGACGCGCGCCATCGGATCCTGCGCGAGGATGGCGTCGAGGATGGCGTCCGAAATCTGGTCGCACATCTTGTCGGGATGCCCCTCCGTCACCGATTCCGAGGTGAAGAAGAGTTTCTCCGATTGCATGAACGTGTTACTCACCAACTACTCCCTTCGGTCATTTCAGGGCTGAGGACTCAGAACTGAGGACTGAGCCATACGCCCCACGTACCTTCCCCAATTACCGCACGGTTGCCGTTACCATCGCAGTTCGTTCTGAGGCCTCATGCTGCCCATGCGGCCCAGAGGGCGCCCGCAGTTCCTCGCCGAAACTCTCTTTGTAACGCGCCGCGAACTCCGCCCCTGTGTAGGTATGCGCCTGCGGGCCGTACAGTTCGATGGCATAGGTGGCCGCTTGCGCCGCGACGCGCCCGATGACGGGCCAATCCCAGCCGCGCATCATGCCGGTGAGCAACCCGGCGCAATAGGCATCACCGCCGCCGGTCGGGTCCACGACTTCCCGCGCCGGGGCAATGGGAATCGTGTAGACCGCATCGCGCGTGCGGATCAGGCTGCCTTCGCTGCCGAGAGTCTTGATGAGCGCGCCTTCGGGGGCGAGTTCACTCAGCATATCGTCCTCGGAGAGGCCGGTCTTCTCGCTCATCGCCGCGATCTCGTAATCGCTGCCGAGGAAGACGGAGGCACCCTTCAGGCCATCCGCGAGCGCCGGGCCATCCATCACCGTCGTCTGCCAGCAGGGCATGTAGACGAAGGGGATGCCGAGCGCGCGGCACTCCTTCGGAAACCGCTCAATCGCTTCCGGCACGGTCGGCCCGATGAGCGCGACCGTGATCGCGGCGGCATCGAGATTGTGGAACGACGTCAGCTCGCTGCGTGCCATCGCGCCGGCGTAGAAGCCGATCACGGTGTTGTTCTTCGCGTCCGCCGTGATGAAGCAGGAGGCGGTCATCTCGTCCGGCACGCCGATCACTGAGGTCGTATCCACACCGAGCTGTTCGAGATAGGCGCGGTACGCGTCGAAGTCATCGCCGCCCGCCGTCGCCAGGATCGAGCAAGGCTGCTGAAGGAGGGCAAGCGAGTAGGCGATGTTCCCTGCCACGCCGCCGCGCTGCTTCTTCATCTTCTCCACGAGGAAGGAGATACTGAGGACGTGGACTTTGTCCGGCATGATATGGTCCCGGAAATCGCCGGGGAAATCCATGATGAAATCGTACGCGAGCGATCCCGTCACCACGACCGCTTCCGGTCGAATCACTGATCCACCCCCTGCCCCGATGCTACTACCGTCGTCCGTCATGCGCCCTTCTTCCTTCATACGGTCGTCAAGCCGTCAGTCGGCGGCTGGCGCGATCGCGGCATCCTGATCCGTCATCGCGCGAATCGCCTCTCTATAGGGTGAACGGAGAATGCCCGCATCCGTGATGATCGCGGCGATCAGGTTGGCGGGCGTGATGTCGAAGGCAGGGTTGGCAACCGTGACGCCTTCCGGCGCGACGCGGACGCCGCCGAACTCGGTCACTTCCTCCGCCGCGCGCTCCTCGATCACGATTGCGTCGCCATCGGCGATCGTGCCATCAAAGGTCGAGCGCGGTGCGGCGACATAGAACGGGATGCCGTGCGCGCGAGCGGCGAGGGCGGCGCTGTACGTGCCGATCTTGTTCGCCGTATCGCCATTCGTGGCGATCCGATCCGCGCCGACAATCACCGCCTGAATCAATCCGCGTCGCATCAGCGAGGCCGCCGCGCCGTCCGCGATCAGCGTGGACGGGATGCCCCATCGCTGCAAATCCCACATTGTCAGCCGCGCGCCCTGCAACCGGGGGCGCGTCTCGTCCGCGTACACATGGAGGTTCGTGCCCTGCCGCCACGCGGCGCGGATCACCGCGAGAGCCGTCCCATCGCCCCCCGCCGTGACGAGCGCGCCCGTGTTGCAGTGCGTGAGAATGCCGCCCGCAGGCATCAGCGGCGCGCCGAAGGCCGCAATCCGCTCGCTCTGCGCGCGATCCTCGTCCGCAATCGCTTCTACTTCCGCGACGAGCGCGGCGCGGAGGGCGGCAGGGCCGGC
>JAICJW010000527.1 GCA_025928215.1 Chloroflexia bacterium
CATAGCGCGGGATGGACTGCGTGAACTGATCCACGAAGATCGGTCGCTCCGGGCGCGGCCCGACGACGCTCATCTCGCCCATGAGCACATTGATGAACTGCGGGAACTCGTCGAGCGAGAAGCGGCGCATGAAGGCACCGAGGCGGGTGCGGCGCGGATCGTCCGGCATCGTCCAGACCGGGCCACTCTGCGCCTCGGCATCCTGCTGCATCGTGCGAAATTTGATGCACCAGAAGGGCCTCCCGTCCCGCCCGACGCGCTCCTGCACGAGAAAGACCGGGCCGGGTGAAGACATTTTGACGAGCAGAGCGAGCAGCAAAAGGAGCGGCGAGAGGAAGATGAGGGTCGTCAGCGCGACGGCGATGTCGAGCGTCCGCTTCAGCGCGCGATTCCAACCGCGCAGCGCGATCGTCCGCACCTGCACCATCGGCAGGCCGCCGAGATCGCCGATGCTCAGTTCATTGTTCGTGATCAGTTGGAACGTGTCCGGGTAGACCGTGATGCTCACCGGATCGTCGGCGCAGCGGTCCACCAGATTGACGAGCCGCGCCTGCGACGCCCCCGCGAGGGCGATCAGCACCTCGTCCACCCGCTCCGTACGCAGAATCGTCGGGAGGCAGTCCGTCGTACCGAGGACGGGCAGACCAAGCACCGCTGTTTCGTCCACGGAATGGTCGAGATCATCCGCGATGAAGCCAACGACCTGATAGCCGAGGTGCGGCGATCGGCGAACCGTCTCCAGGACCGTCCGGGCGGGCGACCCGGTGCCGACGATCACGGCGCGTTCAGCCGTTACGCCGTGCCGCCGGAGCGTGCCAATCAGGCCCGAATAGAGGAGTCGCCCGCACGCGATGAAGACAATTGCCAGCGCCCAGCCGGAAAGGAGCAGTTGGCGGGAGTAGACGAAGCGGCTGCCGAGCAGGAAGGAGTTGGCCGCCAGCGCGAGGACGACGCCGACCGAGAGCGACGAGCAGAGTTTGGCGAACTCGTCCACGCGCGAGACGCCCCGCTTGAGCGTATATAGCCCGGCAACATTGAACGAGACGAGCGCCGTCACTTCCAGCACAACGAGCATGATGACGAAGATGCGGCCCGATGGCGGAATAAACCCGGTGCTCGTCAGGCTCTTGTCGAAGTGATACGCGACGAGGAACGCCGCCGCGAGAAGGGCGATATCGAGGAGCAATTGCACCGCGCCGATAATCAGCGCGGGCCAACGCCGCCGCACATGGACGGGGAGCGGGGTACGGTGTGCATCGGGATCATGCGGGCCAGGATCAGTGGACGGTGCGACGACAATTTCCGCCGTCATCGGACGCGCTCGGCGGGTCGTGTGCAACACAGCGGAACACTTCGCATATCGAAGGTATACATCTTTTCCTGCCCTACCGCACGCGAACAGTGTACGTACGGAGTAGCCAGTAGCCGGTAGTCAGTAGTCAGGGAGCCTTTTCCGTTCTGGCTACTGACTACTCTTCGGAGCCGACGCCACACGTCGCGTCCGTGCCGGTCGCAGAATGTTTGCCAGCACGGCGACGAGGCCACGCGCGCCGATCCCGGTGTAGATGAGCAGATTCAGTGGCAGGGCGGTTTGGCGGGCGTAGTGCAGCCGGTGGAAGCGCCACATCGCGCCGTAAAAGGCGAGCGTGGCCCGGATACTCCGCTGGCGGCTCGACGATCCTTTGTAATGGAGGATACAGACGCGCGGCTCGTACCGAACGTGCCAGCCGTGCCCCTTGATCCGGTAGCACCAGTCGAGATCTTCACCATACATGAAGAACCGCTCGTCCATCAGCCCGGCGTCATCTATCGCCGCCAGCCGGATCATCAGGCAGGCGCCCATGCCGCTATCCATCTCAATCGCTTCGTCGGGGTCGTGGTATGTCAGGTTGTACTGTGCGAAGCGCGGGCTGCGCGGGTAACGCGCCGCCATGCCGGTCAGTTTCCAGAAGGAGTTGCGTGGCGTCGGGAAGGAGCGGCGGCAGGCGAGATCGAGCGTGCCATCCCGCAGGACGATTTTCGGCCCGATAACCCCCGCCTCTGGATGCGCCGCCAGCGCGCCAAGCAGCCCCCGTAGCGCGTCCGGCGGCATCGCGGTATCCGCATTGAGCAGCAGAACCGCGATCCGCGTCCGGTCCGCGTTCGCTGGCGCTACCGCGACAATCTCCCGCAAGGCGAGATTGTTGAGCGCCGCGTATCCCCGGTTCTCTGCCGCGACGATCAGCCGCACGTCCGGGAAGTCGCGCCGTACGAGTGCCGCCGTCCCGTCCGTCGAACCGGCATCCACGACATACACGGTCGTCGGGATGCCGGGATGCGCCGCCGCCACCGACCGCAAACAGTCCGGCAGGAGCGCGGCATTGTTGTAGGAGGAGACCACGATATGTACCGCATCCATCATCGCATTCACGGTGTGGAGGA
>JAICJW010000196.1 GCA_025928215.1 Chloroflexia bacterium
AAGAGGACGAGCGTGTACGTCGTCAGGCTGAACAGCCCGGTCAGCACGATGCGCGGCCAGTTTGCCCGCCATTCGGTCGCCATCATCCGTGGGCCATAGCGTGCAATGACGATGGGCGCGCTTGCCAGCGCGATGCAGCCCTGCACGACCACGGCATACGTCAGCGGCGGCGCGAAGCGGACGGCCCCGCCATCAATCACCGAATAGAGCGAAATGCAGGTGGCGACCGCGAGCGCGAGGCCAACACTGGCGAGGCTGACGGTCCGGCGGTCGCCGCGCAGCCACTGCGCGCCGCCGACGACGATCAAACCGAGCAGCAGGAGCGCGAGGCCGACGAAGCCGCCCGGTTGCGGCAGTTCATTGAGGAAGAGGGCGGACCAGAGAATCAGTAGCCCCGGCGCCGTCCCGCGGGCGATCGGGTAGACGAGCGAGAAATCGCCGTGGTCGTAGGCGCGCGTGAGCGTGAAGAAGTATGCGACCTCAAAGAGCGTGCTGAAGAGGATGTACGGCCAGACGCGCGGCGGCAGGTGCGCCGCGAAGATCAGCACCGGCGAAAACCCGACGAAACCGACGACGAGCGCCAGCCAGGTGAAGACGATCTTCGCCCGCGCGCGTTTGACGAGCAGATTCCACCCCGCATGCAGCAGCGCGGCGCAGAGCAGCAATCCGACAATCGTGACCGGCATCGCTGCTCCTTGCGGTGGCGTTACTCTCCGTGCGCGGTGATCCGGTAGCCCGCGCCCCGGACGGTATGGATGAGGGGCATCGCCGCGCCCTCGTCAATATGCTGCCGGAGGCGGCGGATGTAGACATCCACGATGTTCGAGAGGCCGTCGTACTGCTCGTCCCAGACATGCTCCAGCAGTTCCGTCCGGCTGACGACCGCTTCCGCGTGGTGCATCAGGTAGCGCAGGATGGAGAACTCGCGGTCGGTGAGGGAGATCGTCCGCGGGCCGCGAGTGACGACGTGCGAGGCGGTGTCAAGCGTCAGGTCCGCGACCTGGAGGACGGGCGTGCGATGCTGCCCGCCCTGCTCGCGTCGGAGGAGCGCGCGGGTGCGAGCGAGCAGTTCGGCGACGTGGAAGGGCTTCACGAGGTAATCGTCCGCGCCGCTGTCGAGGCCCGCGACGCGATCGGTCACGCCGTCCCGCGCGGTGAGGATGAGGATCGCCGCCAAGTTGCCCGCCGCGCGCCATTCCCGGCAGAGCGCGAGGCCATCCCGCTTCGGCAAGCCGAGGTCGAGCACGATCAGATCGTAGGGGTTGATTGAAACGAGGTAGGAGGCTTCGTCGCCGTCCGCCGCGCTATCGGTCGCATATCCCGCCTCATTCAGGGCGGTGCGGACCAGGACATTCAACCGTGTTTCATCCTCGACAACAAGCACGCGCAACCGTCAGCCTTCTCCCCGCTCTACTACCGCCGCTTCATGTCGGCACAGGCATTGTACCGAATCACGCTCGTTCATGATGTATGAACGAGTGGACGGGCGGAACGTTCCGTCGCGTTGCGGCATATGGCTTGCAAGAGGAAGGGAGCGACGATGGTGCGCAATAAAGGAGCAGATCAGATGCGTACAAAGACCAATCATTCGGAAGAGAAGCCGAGCAGGGAGACACATGCGGAGTTCGCGGGCGACGCGACCGGCGCGGTCGGTGGTGACATCACGCCGATGATCGCGCCGGACAAACTCCCGCACGAGCCGCTAACGCCGAACGAGCATTTCCATGATCCGGCGAAGGGATCGCACAAGATCGAGGATGCGGGGTGGGTGAAAGAGGGGCAAGGCTCAGCGCTCGCCCAGGAGCGCGAGGGCGTGCCGGAGGGCGAGATCCCACACAATCTGCCTGAATCCGCCGCGCAACCGCGCCGCAAAGCCTGATCGCTCGCCCTGTTCGTCCATGAGTTGCCGGTTCACGCCGGCCACTTTGCGCTTGCCGGTACAATCCGACCCCCCGGCCCCTTCCCTCGGAGGGAAAGGGCCGGGGGGTCGGTTCGGCGGTGTTTCCGTCGTTAAGATGTGCGATGATGCGCGCGGGTGAGGATGTAGCGGGAGAGACTGGGCAGATGGAGGACCGGACGGGGCAATGGCTGGCGGGGCGGTATCGCCTGGATCGGCGCCTCGCCACGGATACTACGGGTGATTGGTACGAGGCGTGGGACGGCGCGGCGCTCTTGCGGGTCGTTGTCTGTCTCCTCGCGCCCGCGCTGCTGGAGCCGCCGGATGCCGTGGCGCGCTATACCGAGCAGGCAGATCGCCTGCGCACGCTCGATCACCGGGGGATCGTCACGGTACGTGGCATCGAGCGGGACGGCGCGGCGCTCTTTCTCGTGCGGGATCCGCCGCCCGGCGCATCGCTCGCCGCCGCGTTACGGGAGCAGGAGGCACCGTTTAGCCCCGAGGCGGCGGCGCGTCTCCTCGGGCCTGTGGCGGACGCGCTGGATGCGCTGCACGCGGACGGGCTGGTACACCGGCAAGTCACACCGAATGCAATTAGCGTCGGGCCGGATGGCGGCGGCGTTCTCTCACCCCCGGCGTTCGTGCCACCAGGAATGGATGCGGCAGTCTTCGGCCCGTCGGCGTTCCTCAGCCCGGAACAAGCGGCCGGAGAGGCCGTAACCGGCGCGTCGGACATCTACGCGCTTGGATCGGTGCTCTACACGATGCTTACGGGGTCGCCTCCCTCCACCGAGGAGGATGAGCCGCCTGAGATCGCCGGGGCGGAGCGGGTGCAATGGGAGCGGTTGCATCACCTTGTCACCGCTTCCCGGTTGCATATCGCCGCTCTCTCCCCATCGGCTGACCGCGCGCTCCAGAATGCCCTCGATCCGAATCCCGCCGCCCGCCCGATGAGCGCGGCTCTGCTGATTACCGCCATCACCGGGGCGGGGCGCGAAGGAGCGCGGGAGACGGTGGCCATTCCGCGCGAAACGAGCGACGACACGATGGCCCATTTCCCCGCCGCGGATGCGACGCGCCCCGTTCTCTTGTCGCCCGACGACTTCGCGCCGGAGATGCCGGAGAGACATGCGGGCGACAGACGGCGACCCCGAGGCTTTCCCGTGCTTGCGCTCTTCACCATCCTCGTCGTCGCCAGTGTCCTCGTTCTCGGCACACTGGTCGTCAAGCGCAACATGGCGCTCTCCGCGCGTCAAAACCACTACGCGGCGGCCGAGGCGGCACTCGCGCGCGGCGATGACGACACGGCGACCACCGAATTTACGGCGGCAGGCGACTACCAGGACGCACCGGCGCGCGCGCGGGCGGCACAAACCGAGAAGGCGCAACGAACCAGTTACGATGCCGGCGTTGCGGCATTCAGCCAGGGAGACTACACCGCTGCCGCTGACGCCTTTGGCAAGGCAAGCACCTTCCGCGACGCGTCGCAGCGCCGGATAGATGCCCTCCGGCTTGCGGATCAGAAGCAAGCCTATGCCGATGGGCAGCGCGCGCTGGTGCAGGAAGATTACCCGACCGCTGCCGCCGCGTTCGCGCGGGCAGGGGATTATAAAGATGCGGCCACGCAGGCGACACAAGCGCAGGCATTAATCGGCGAGCAGCGGCAGTATCAGACGGGCATGGACGCTCTTACCCGGGAAGATTACGCGACGGCAACGGCGGCCTTCCGCGCGGCGGGGACGTATCGGGATGCGCCGCAGCAGGCGACCCAGGCGGAACATTTGCGCGTCCAGAAGACGGCGTACGAGGCGGGCGCGGCCGCCTTCGCCCACGAAGATTTCAAGACCGCGAAGCAGCAGTTCGTGGCGGCGGGCGACTACAAGGACGCCCCGGCGCGCGCGATGCAGGCGGATCAGGAAGATCTGCTCCTGGCGAAATACACGAGCGCGCAGACCCATTTGCGCGCGTCACAGTGGAAGGATGCATACGCCGACTTGCAGGAGATCAAGAAAGTACGCCCCGATTATAAGGACGTTCCGGCGGTGATCAGCCATCTCGAAAACGATGTCGCCAACCCGACAACGGTGGACGTGCTCTCCGTGCTGAACCCGATCAACGGTTACAAGGAAGCGTGGGTGCCGGTCAATAATCTGATCGGGCAGCCGCTGGCATACCTCTACGTCACCGCGCGCCAATCCGTGTCGGACGGGCGGCCCGATCTCGTGAGCGCGGTCTCCATCGCGATTGTCGCCACTCAGGGGACGAAGGAGGCGCTGAACGGCGAGACCCCCGTGCTGGCCGCGAATAGCGACGTGCCCGATAAGAGCGCCCTCCGCGCCGGGGAAAAAGTCTTCGTGACGACGGATAAAGGCCAGACGTTCGAAATCGCGGAGTTTGGCAAATACCGCGCCCGTTTGACCGTGACGAACCTGACATTTCCGCTCAAGGTACCGGGCAATGATAGTGCCGGGACGACCACTACTTCCTTCAATCGCCTGACGGTTGATGTCACACTCACTCCGAAGACACCATGATGCCCCCCTCCTGCCCTCCTTCATGGTGCCGAACGCACGATCACGAAGTTCGGACTGCAAGTCCGAACACGCATTTCGTAGAACGGACGAGATGATGAATAGTCACGCCTTCTCTATATATCTAGCTAATGAAATATAGGTGCATCTCAAGTATTGTTGCAATAATGGCCGGACTAGACATAATGCGTGGTCGGGCGCGTCATTCCCGCGGCTGTTCATCCGCGGGCAGGCATGAACGGGGCAGGTGATGAGGGGGTATACTGGGGCGGTATGATTGTACGTACGATAGAGCGATACGCATGATGAGTGAGCGGCGGCGGCGATTAATCGTCGCGGGGGTGACGGGTTTCGCGATGCTGCTGATGATTGGCGTCGTGCTCGGCATCACCCTACGCGGGCGGAGTACGTCCCCTGCCGCACCGCAGCAGTACATTAACCCGACAGGCCGCGAGACGCCGCGCAACGGCATCCCGAACTTCCCCACGATTCCGACCGCGACGCCCGGCCCCTCGCCGACGCCGCTCCCCGCCCCACCCCGCGGCACCGTCGTCTACGAGCGGAGCGGCACGATCTATCTCCTCGTGCTCGGCGGGCAGGAGCGGACGCTCGTCCCCGCCGGGAACCAGCCGAAGATCGCGCCGGACGGATCGCGCGTCGTCTACATTGGCCGCGTCGGCAGCACCGATAACCAATTGCTCGTCGTGGATACACGGTCGCGTCAGGTTTCCCGCGTTACGGACAAGGTCCGCGATCCTGCCTTGCCAAGCTGGTCGCCCGATGGGCAGCATATCGCCTTCCGGGCGGCGATGAACGATACGACGGAGATCTTCGCCATTAACGCGGATGGCACGAACCTCCAGCAGGTGACGCACGGCCAGACGAAGAGAGACAACGCGACGGAACCATCGTGGTCCGCGGACGGAGCGGCGATCTACTACAAGAATCAGGGCGACGGCGCATTTTATCGCGCTCCGGTGACGGGTGGCGTGCCGACGCGTATCCGTGCGCCCAGCGGTGAACAATACGACCTCACGCCTTCGCCGGATGGCAAATCGCTCGCCTTCACGCAGCGCGGGCCGGGCGAGCAGGAATTCGTCCTCTCCACGATGAGCGCGGACGGCACGAATGAGCGCCGCGTTGCCACCCTGCCGACGATCACCGCCCCGGAGCAACTCGGTGGCCTCGCCTGGTCTCCGCTCAGCAATGCGATCCTCGTCTCCAGCGGCGGCTCCTTCCGCGAGGAAGTCTACGATCTGAAAACCGCCCGCCCGACGACCGCCGTCGCCTACGGTGCGTGGCCCTCGTGGATCGCCGCCGAGATCAACGCGCCGTAGGTTGCCAGATGTACATAATAGAGTAATGCTACTTTGGGGGGTGGGGGATGCTATTGACATTGGGAAATATCTGCTGTATATAGAGATCGCATCTTTCCAAGAGTCTACCGTTATCCAGCGGTATTCATGTGCTCGCACCTGTTCTGACAAGGGATAGTCCCTCGTGCTACGGTCGCATTCGTAGGCATGATTCAACGTGCGCGGTATCGTGGGGAAACGTCCGCGCAGTATCGGGGAAGGGGAAGAGGGGATGACAGCGCATGAGCAAACGGACGAACACGCCCGCGAAACAGCGCCTTCCAGCAGACTCCGGCGGCGCGGCCTGATCGCGGCAGCCGCCGCCCTCGTCGTTGGCCTGACCGCCCGCTCGATGGAGCCGGTGAGCGCCAGTATCGTCGTTGGTACGAACAACGGCGCCGGCATTACCGATGCCAACCCCGACGGTGTTCAAGGCTATACCGGCGGCGCGAACAATGCCGGGGTCTTCGGCAGGAACAACGACTTCAACGGTGTCGGCGTCTGGGGCGCGGGTACGAATGGCAACGGGGTTTATGGGCAGAGCCAGCAAGGGACGGGCGTGGCGGGCAACTCGTCCTCCGGGCTTGGCGTCGGCGGCCAATCCACGAGCAATATCGGCGTCAGTGGCTTCTCGACGAGTGGCGTCGGCACGCAGGGCAAATCCACGAGCAATGTCGGCGTCTTCGGCGTCTCGTCGGATAACTCCAATCCGGCTATCCAGGGGCTCTCCACAGGCAACAGCATCGCCGTCAACGGGCTGGCGCGGGGCAATAATACCGGCGTCGTCGGACAGGGGAACACCGGATCGGGCGTCGCGGGCTTCACGAGCAGCACCTCCTATGCCGCAGTCGTCGGGAACGGCACCGGAACAACGGGAGTCTTCGGCACCTCCACCAGCAACATTGGCGTCACGGGCGCATCCCAATCGAGTACTGGCGTCTACGGCAACTCGACCAGTGGCTGGGGTGTCTACGGGGTCTCTAACGTTCGTGGCGTCTTTGGTCAGTCCAACGGCGATGACGGGGTGGTGGGCATCTCGAGCACCAGCACCGGCACGCTCGGTACCTCCGGTACTGGCTGGGGCGTCGTCGGCAATGCGACCAATGCCGATGGCGGTAATGGCGGGGTATCGGGCACATCGTCCGGTGGCGTCGGGGTGTACGGTACCTCCGGCACCAACGCCGGTGTCTACGGCACCTCCACCGCCGCCACCGGTGTCTACGGCTCCTCCGCCCAGAGCCACGGCGTCTACGGCGTCACCAACTCGGCAGGCTTCGCCGGTCTCTACGGCGCGGCGGGGGTGGGCAGCAGTTACGCGGGCAGCTTCAATGGCCCCGTCTCCGTCAATGGCAGCCTCGTCGCTGCCACCCCGACCGCCACCAACACCCACAGCGTCGTCGGCTACGGCACTTCGACCGGGAATGCCGGTCTCTACGGTCAGGCGAACGCCAACAATGCCTACGCGATCTACGGCTACGGCAACAGCATGGGCTACGCGGGCTACTTCAACGGCCCGGTCTATGTCCAGGGGAGTTTCGTCGCCACCAGCAAGAGCGCGGTCGTGCCGCACCCGGACGGGACGCACCGGCTGATGTACTGCCAGGAGTCGCCGGAGGCATGGTTCGAGGACTTCGGGGAGGGGACGCTGGTCGGGGGTGGCGCGACGGTGGCGTTGGACGGGGACTTCGCGGCGGTGGTGGACACGACGACGCTCTATGTCTTCGTGACGCCGCATGTGGCGGGGAACGCGCTGGCGGTGACGGCACGGAGCGCGACGGGATTCGTGGTGACGGAGGGGAACGGGGGGAAGGGGAGTGGGGGATTCACGTACCGGGTGGTGGCGAAGCGGAAGGACATCGCGTCGCCCCGGCTGGCGAAGTTCACGCTGCCGCCGGTGCATGCGGCGCTCCCCATTCCGCCTGCGGTGAGTGCCCCCCCGGCACCGCCGCCGACACTGAAAGCGCCCGCCGCACCGAAACTGCCAGCCGATTTGCTGAACATCACGGCGTTGCCGCCCCCCCCACCCTTGCCGCCGGTACCGCCAATCCCGACCGTGCCGCCGGTCGTCGCGGCGGAAATCGCCGCTAGCCCACCCGCGCCGAGTGGCACCGCGACGCCGACCGCACCGGCAAGCGCGCAACCGAGCGAATCGCCACCGGCGGCGACCGGAACACCGGTGCCGCGCTAGGAGAAGCCTACGCCGGGTGCGATTGAGCGATGCGGCGCGGGCAGCCGGGATTGACCGCCGTAGCCATGCGCCAAGAGCAGTGAGATGGAGAGCAACAATGCGCTACCGGGAATTATGTGTGGGACACGGACGGGGACGCATGGTGCGCGCAGCGATGCTCCTGCTTGTGACCGCATTCATCGCGGTGCTGCTGCCACAGTTCATCACCGCTAGCCCGCAGCAAATGCCGCCGCCGCGCCCCGACGGTCAAGGTGTGACGGGTAGTGGCAGCACGCCCGTCGTGCGACAATACGGCCCCGTGAATGGGAGCAATCCCACACTACCACCGCCACGTGTACCGGGGCCAGTCACTTCTTCAAGCGCACCACCAAACACACGATGGAGTTACCCCGGTTGGGTGGACAGTGAAAGACTACGCGATACGCTCTTCGATTGTCCATCTCCTCTCGTATGCTGCGGGTGACAGGTAGTC
>JAICJW010000154.1 GCA_025928215.1 Chloroflexia bacterium
CTGGACCGGCAGATCACCGAGGTCGCCCGCGCCTCATTGGTGGATACACAACTCGCGGCAATCAAGCACGATGTGCTCGCGAGTGGCGCGGGACCGAAACCGAAAGCATTGCCGGAATAGTGCAGCTATCGTACCGGTGCGCGTTTCAGCCTGCCGTCTCTGTGGCAGGCTGAAGCCCGCCACCACCGGCGCAAGGCGCGATCTCAGCCGAGCGTGACGCGATAGTTCGTGAAGGCGATATCCGCCGGGCCGTTCATGCCCCCGCCCCCGACGAAGCCGAACCCGCCCCGCGTCCAGACATCGCTGATGTCTACCTGCGTGAGCGTCTGCCCATTGACCATAAAGGCGAATTTCGTGCCATTCACGGTGACGCGAAGCGTATTCGCCGTGTTCGCCTTGATCGCGGGGCTGGCCCCGGCCGTCCCGACTGCCTGAAGGCTGCCGTTGGCCCGCACGAATGCGCCGTATAGCCCATCATTGGCGATCACGAAGAGCAGATAATTGTCCGCGTCCAACCGCCGCACTTCCACGCCCATCAGGGCATCGCTCGCGCCGCCGGTCGTGCGCGCCTGCACCTCGTACGTCTCGGATGCCGCGCCTTGCACGAAGCGCGGATATGTTACAGGTGTCAGGTCGTTCGGCTCCGCGTGAACGCGATATTCGCCGTTCTGATACCCCCTCGCAGGCAGGCCGCTGGCGGGCGAGGCGAAATTGTCCGTGAAGCTCGCACCCGCCGCTAGCGGCGTGCCGGCAATGGTCGGGCCAGGCGGTGGCGTACCGGGCGCACTGGTTGGTACGGCGCGATTGCTTGCGCTCGCTGGCACCGCGTCGAGGAAGAGCAGCCCGACGCCGGAGATATTGTCACCGACGAGCGATCCTTGCGGCTTGCGCGCGTGCGCGGCGAAGAAGCGGAAGGTCGCGTCGGGCGTCGCATCCGGCACCGCCTGCTTATAGAGCGCCGCCGCCCCCGCGACATGGGGCGTCGCCGCGCTCGTGCCGGGGAACGACGGGTTGCCGGCGCTCGCATAGGCGAAACTGGCGTTGTTGTCCGGCCCGCTGATCTCCGGCTTCATGCGGCCATCCATCGTCGCGCCCTGGGACGAATATTCTTCAACCTTACTCGTCTGCACATCCACCGCCGCGACGGTGAACGCGCCCTTCGCGTCGGCAGGGGTGGAGAGGCTACCCGCTGCCGTCACCTGCTCGAACTGCGCGCCATCAAAAAAGAGATTGAACGGGAGATCGGGGTCATTCGGGTTGACCTTCTTCACCTTGAGCAGATAGGTGCCGCGCGCCACCTTGCCGCGTATCCCCTCCACCGGCGGCTTCCCGGTGCGCGCCTGGTCCTGGTCGCTCCGAGCGACCTCAGCGCCCTTCGTATCATAGAGAAAGAGGTCGTAGTTCACATGCGGGCGCTGCCAGTCATCCCAGTTGAGGACGATGCGGAATGGCTCGCTGCCAATCTTCACTTGCAAGCTATCCTTCTGTTTCGCGCCGGCGAAGTCGTGGAAGCCGTCGCCGTCGCTGTCCGCGAAGGTCGCGCCGAAATGCCCTTCCGCGCCATCCGAACCGACGATGCCGCTCGCCTCATTCCCGGCGGAGATGGCGAAGAAGACGCCCGCCGCCTTCGCCTTGTCAATTTCCTGCGCCAGCGGCCCCGAGTCGTCGAGTGGGAAAAGGCCATCGAAACCGATTGAGGTACTGATGACCGAGACGCCGACCGTTCCGACGAGCCAGCGGATCGCCGTCACGAATTCGCCCGGTGTGTCGAAGGCGACGAGGTAGAGTGCGGCGTCCGGGGCCATCTCCGTGACGATCTCCGCGCATGCCGTACCGTGGATCGCTTCCATATCCTGCGGGTCCTCGATCAACCCATCCGTGCGGAATGATTTGGTCGTTACCTTCGCGCTGGCGAGGAATTGCCGGTAATTGTTGAACGCGCCGTCAATGATGCCGACCTTGACGCCCTTGCCGGTGATGCCTGCCGCCTGCCACTTGTCCGCACCGGTCAGCGCGACGCCCTCGCTCTTGCCGCCCGGCGCGGCCTTCGTGCCTGATCCGGCGGGCGGCGTCACCGCCGGTGTCATCGTCGGCGTACTCCTGATGTCCCGGACATGCTGGAAATCCGCGAGGTCGGCGAAGAAATTTTTCTTGTTTGCTTGCTTGCCATACTCGACGAGCGTCTGCGCGGGGACGATGAACTCAATCTCGTTCCCCATCGTCGCCGTCACGCGCCCGCCGAGTCGCCCGACAGAGAGCGCGGTGCTGTCCACGATGGCGGGATCATCGCTGTCCAGGACGAGCGTGACGCGCACTTCGTCCTGCTTGGTGACAAGCCCCTGATCGCGCGCGAACTGCTTGGCGGCATCCAGTCCCTGCGCCTGGTAGATGGTGATTAACTGGAGGAAGACCTTGTCCACTTTATCGAGGCCCTGAGCGCCGCTGGGATTCGCCGTCGCCGCGCTGCCGGGGATGCCATTCCCGGCGAGTGGCGTCGGTGTCGCCTGCGATCCGCCACATGCCGCGAGGAGCAGCGCGAAAAGGAGCGGCACCATCCACCCGTGCCGCATCATGTTCCGGCTGTGCCCGCGCACCATCCCACCTCCCATTCAGCACGATCTAATAGCCCGGAAACCGGCGAAATTCGCTTCGGCCTGCCTCTGTCATGAACGAATCACGTGCCTACGCGGTTCCCGGCATATTTCATGTGCGTCTTGTGCAAGTATCGGGAGCGGCATCACAAAACGCAATCCCGCCCCGGTGAAGCGCCGGGGCGGGAGAAACATCGCGTCGTGGGATTGTTAGCGGCTGCTCGCATAGTACGGTGGCGAGACGACCGCGCCTTCATCTTCCCGGACGCGAAGCGGGTTGCGGCGCGCATAATTGATCGGCGTCACCTGGGCCATCGGGCGGCGTGGGGCGATGGCGGGCATCGTGTCGAACTGCATCGAGTATTCCTGCCGCGGCGACGATGCATATCCGGAGCTGGTGTCAGGCCGCGCACCACGACGATATGAGGTATACGGCCCTTGCGGCGCGAAGGGGAGGGGCAGTTCATTCGCGGCGTAGAGGAGCAAGGCACCGGCGAGCGCGACGACGAGGTACGCGAGCGCCTGCGGGAATGCGCCGCCCCCCCGGATGAGCAGCACCAGCATCGCCTCAACGATAAGCAGCACAACCATCGCGCAGCGAATCGGCACGATGCGCGCGCTCGGCGTCAGCCAGCGGGTCACCGCGCCCCCGCACCAGAGCGCGAAGGTGATGAGCCACGCGCCGCCGATCCCCGGCGTCGCCAGCACATAGAGGCTACCGGCGAGAAAGACGACCGTGAAGGGGAGATCGAAGCGCACGAGCCGCGACTCTTGCTCCGCGAAATCGCGCGGGCCAGGCGGTAAGACGACAATCCGCTGCGCTACCGAACGCGCCCCGGCCGGTCCCGGCGGCCGAATAAGGACAAAGCGCCACAACCGGCCCACCACCGCGACTCCCGCCACCGTCAGAAATGCGATGGTGATTAGCATGGCGATCGTCTCTCCGATCATGACCCTCTCCCCCTTTCACGTTGTTGCCAGAATGCCCGCGTGCAGAGAACGTACACACAGTGTAAACGTGTACGTACACGCTGTCAAGTAACCGCGCGCGGTTGAGTAGTTTTCGTAGGATTCGCCTTTTCCGTTGTGTGTTGATGAGTGTGCAACTATACCCCGGAAAGCGCCGGCTGTTCTTGCTCGCCTCCCGGTCGGAGCATCGCTCCCTCAACGAATGCCTTCACCCCCTCATTCCCGGTGAGATGCAGCCAGATCGTCCCATGGTTCGGCTCGAAGACCAGGCCGAAAGTAAAAAAGGGACAGCAAGACCGCTCATGGAGAACGAATTCCAGTAGGGTGTTCGCCCACGCATCGTCGCCGGGGAAGCGTAACGCATAGCCGTCCGGCAATTCGCGTACCACCTCGTAGCCCTCGACGATCGTTCGCCCCATGCCCTCCTGCCATGCTGACCGCTCCTCAGCGCTCAGCGTGCAGGCGATCGGTATTTCCGCGTGCGTCATGTTTTTCGCCCTTCCCCTTGCGATGAGACACCCATGTGTCCCCGTCAGTGGTACGATAGGAGTTCAAGTCCACGTTAAGTCAAGGGAGAGATACGTTGCCATCACTCACGATCACCGACATCGCGCGGCGCGCGGGCATTCGCCCTTCCGCCGTCCGCTACTACGAGAGTATCGGCCTCCTCCCCCTACCACTGCGGGCGAATGGCCGCCGTCGGTATGACGAGGGTGTTTTGCGGCATCTGGCGATCATCGCCACGGCGCAGCACATGGGTTTTACTATCGCGGAAATCTCCACGCTCCTGCACGGCTTCAGTGCGGAAACGCCTGCCTGGGCGCGCTGGCAGATGCTCGCGAAGGAGAAGTTGCCGGAAGTTGACGCGCTCATTCGCAAGGCCGAAGGGATGAAGCAACTCCTCCAAGCCTCCCTCGCGTGCGATTGCCTGACGCTGGATGCGTGCGTCGCGGCGCTTCAGGCAGGCCAGCGGTGTTGAGATGGCGCCCGCGTCGTACCCTCGTTCACGCGGCAGTGCGCGCTTGCCACCACCGACGCAGCGCCACCAGCGCCCACACCGCCTCAACAACGCCGAACGGCCAGGTACCGGCGAGCCAGCCATAGGTCGAGGACGCGGCGCAGGCGCAGGCGAAGACGAGAATCCACCACACGGAGCGGCGCTCAAGTGCGTAGGAGACCATCATCACCGTCACCGCGACCGCACCGAGCAGGGTGAGCGCCATCAGGCGAGGCGCGGTTCGGGAACGATGACCTGCGGGCGGAGTTTCACCAGTTGCCGCTCGACATCCTTGCGCCGCAATGCCCAGACCGTGATACTGAGCGAGACGACGACCATCACGAGCAGGATGAGGACGCTCGGCCACGCGCCGATATAGAACGGGTCCTTCGCGACGCCGTTATTCTGCACGGCCTCCAGATGCGATGCCGCGTTGACCACCGCGCCGACGCCGGACGCCTGCCCGACTGCCTGCACGCCCCAGTTGCCCGCCACGAACCACGAGAGGACCTTCCCCGCGAGCGGCAAATCCGCCACCTTGATGAGCGTGCCGGAAAAGATAATTTGCGGGATGAGGAGGATGGGCACGATGCTCGCGGCCCGGTCCGGGTTCGCGACGAAGGCGGAGAGTAGCAACCCAAGCGCGACCCCGGCGAGGGAGACGATCATCAAGGTGACGAACGCCTTGATCCACGACCCGCCGATCGGTTCGAGCCGGGGCGGGTTGCTGACCAGATTTTGCAGGCGATACGGCGAGAGCAGCCCGAGGATGCCGAGCATGACGAAGTTCTGGATGAAACATAACCCCATCAAGACGACGAGCTTGGAGGCGAGGTACGGGCCGAGGCGGAGGTTGACCATCCGCTCCCGCCGGAAGATGCTCGCCTCCTTGACGATCTCTCGCGCCGAGTTCGAGACGCCGAACCAGAGCGCGACGATGACGATCAGCGTCGTCAGGGTGGATGCCTGATTGGGGCGCCAACTGAGGCCGGTTGGCTGGCCGATCGCATTGATCTGTAGCATGACTGTGAAGACCCTGCGGCCATAGGTCATCCCCAGGAGGAGCGCGATGATCGGCGCTTGCAGGAGGAGAATGGCGAGGTTGCGGCTATCCTTGAGGATCGTTGCGATATACCGCGCGGTCAGCGTCTTGAACTGACTGAGCGACTGCGCCCGCTGCAGTTTCTGATCCGGCCGGACGGCGGGCGGCGGCAATCCCCGCTGTCGCCCCTGCGCGGCAAGCGCCCGGCCGATGCGCGCGTCAACGTACTTCGCATGATAGGGCGATTCGGCGTACCGCCGCGCCCACTCCTCCGGCGCGCCCGGCTGCCCAAGCAGCACATAGATGTCCGCGAAGGTCTCGACATTGAAGAAAGTCAGCGCCTCACGCGGCGGCCCGAAGAAGGCGAGATAACCGCCGGGAGCCATGAAGATCACCTTATCGCAGAGCGTGATGTTTTGCGTCGCGTGCGTGACCAGGATCACCGTCTTGTCGGTATCCGCGACCTTGCGCATCAGTTGCATCATCCGCGTCTCCAGCCCCGGATCGAGGCCAGAGGTCGGCTCGTCGAGGAAGAAGAGGGTTGGCTCCGTCAGCAGTTCGACGCCGATCGAGACGCGCTTCCGTTGGCCGCCGGAGAGGCGGTGAATCTCGACATTCCTGCGCGCGGTCAGTTCCATCAAATCCATCGCGCGGTTGACGCGCTCCTGAATCTCCTCGGGCCGCGTGTCATGCGGCAGGCGGAGGCGGGCCGCGTACGTGAGCGCCTGCCCGACCGTCAGGTACATCGGCACGATGTCATCCTGCGGCACGTAGCCGACGAGCGAGCGGAACTCGTCCATATTCGCGTAGAAGTTGGTGCCGTTGTACAGCACCTCGCCGTGCGACGCGGGCCGCACGCCACTGATCGCATCCAGCAGAGTGGACTTCCCCGCGCCCGAGCCGCCGACGATGCAGACAAACTCTCTGGGCAGGATGGAGAAGGCGACATCGCGCAGCAGCAAAACGTGATCGCCGACCTCCTGCGTGATATTGATTGCGTCGAGGCGGATATGATCGTGCTGCTGCCGGAGGGCGCCCTGCACGAAGAGGAAGCGAAAGGGGCCGATCTGCACCCGCGCGCCCTCCGGCAGCGCCGACTCGCGCAGCCTTTCCCCATTGACGTAGACACCGTTCGTGCTATTGAGGTCGCTGATGACGTATTGCGCGCCATCCCAGCGGACCTGCGCGTGGCGGCGGGAGACCTGCGGGTGATCCAGCACGAGGTCGTTCTCGCTCGCGCGGCCAATCGTCGCCATCTCCTTGCCGTAGAGGGTCAGGGAGGCAGCGATGCCCCCCTCATCGCCCCTCTCATCCTCGCCAGCATCTGGCAATATTGCGCCGCTGGTCGCGCTCTTCGTCTCGACTGAGCGCGGTAGGCCGCTCCCCTCGATGCGCGTCTCCTCCCGCATCCGCGTGGGATCGGCCTGCATCTCCGTCTCAATCGAGAAAAGCAGCAGATACTGGCCGAGCTGAACGAGATCGCCCGGTTTGAGCGCGGCGGATTGCGCTGCCTGACCGTTGACGCGCATCCCGTTCGCGCTGCCGAGATCGCGCGCGTAGTAGAAGCCATCGGCGCCGCGCGCGATCTCCATATGCTTGCGGCTGATCCAATCATCCTTAATGACGATGGTATTGCCGTCGGATCGCCCGACTGTCACCGGCTCCGTGCCGAGCGGCACGACGTGCTGGCCGCCGTCCGGGCGCCGCACCGTGACCCGCGCGACGTACGCCGCCGGCATTCCCGGCGATGAGAACCGATCCACTGCCTCCCACTCCCCTCCCCCGGCAATGCCAAGGTTCTTCGCATCGAATCCGACTTAGATGATGGTTTGTGCGTTCAGTATACCGTGCGTGCGATGCCGTGCAGGTCAGACGAACCGGCCACCGGAACGGTTCCATCTTCCTCCTCTTGAACGACCGGCAACGCGCTCGCGTGACGGACGACCACGCGCACCCGTCTCCCCGGTTCAATATCCACCGTCTTCGGCGTGGTGGCGCGGAGGAGGAGGGCGCCGACGCGAACGACGTAACTCGCGTGATCACCGAGGTAGGTGCGGCTCGCGATTTCGCCCACCGTACCCGCCGCTCCATTCGCATCGGGTTCGAGCGCGATATCCTCCGGGCGGACGACCGCGCTGAACGAGGTGGCAGGCGGCGCGAGCGACAGCATCAGATTGGGTACGCCAACGACGCGCGCCCTGCCGTCATCGTCCACCGCATCGAGGAGGTTGACCGCGCCGACGAATGACGCGACGAAGCGGGTCGCGGGTTGCTCGTAAATGACGCGTGGCGCGCCGACCTGCTCAATCGCCCCGGCGCGCATCACCGCGACGCGGTCGGAGAGCGCCATCGCCTCGTCCTGATCGTGCGTGACGAAGAGAACGGTCGTGCCGACCGACTGCTGCACGCGGCGAATCTCGGCGCGCAACTCCTCCCGCAGTTTGGCGTCCAGATTGGAGAGCGGTTCATCCAGAAGCAGAATATCCGGCTCCCCGACGAGCGCGCGGGCGAGCGCACCCCGCTGCTGCTGGCCGCCGGAGAGTTCGTGGGGGTATCGCTCCTCCAGCCCATCGAGCGCGACGAGGCTGAGGAGATCCCGCACACGGCGCGCGCGCTCCTTCGGCGGCACGCGGCGCAGTTTGAGGGGGTAGCCGACATTTTCCGCGAGCGTCATGTGCGGCCAGAGCGCGTACGATTGGAAGACCATGCCGAGATTGCGTTTATTCGGCGGCACGAACCGCCCGCGCGCCGCGTCCGCTACGATGCGCCCGCCGATGGTGATGACGCCGCTCGTCGGCGGGATGAGGCCGGCGACGATATGCAGCGTCGTCGTCTTGCCGCAGCCGGACGGCCCAAGCAGCGTCACGAACTCGCCATCCGCCACCATGAGGTCCACGCCCCGCACGGCGACCGCATCACCGTACCGTTTCGTCACCCCGGTCAGCGTCACCTCAGCCATTGCCTGATTCATCCGGCGGATAGCGCATCCCTAGGGGGAGAATCTGTTCGAGCATCGGGATCAATGCGGGGATCTCACCAGTGACGATTTCCCGTAACATCCCTTCGTTGACTGCGATACCATCCTCGCTGACCGAACGATACAGAGCATCGGTCTTCTCCCACGCAATCTCTGCATGTGCTTCACGGAACATTTGGGACACGTGCGCTGATCGCGCGCTGAACCGTCGAAGAGCACCCGCCAATCCGCTACGAAGTATCTTTTCCGCCTCATAATCTGCCCGCTCCTTGCCGCGCACAGCGTCGCGCATCGTGCGGGCCATGTTCCACATGATACCAACGTAGACACGATCATCTTTGGCTGTGGAAATTTCCGGGACTATCGCTTCAGGAATCTCCGGGGCATCGCCGTGGAGGACGATCATACTCCGCAGTATCCGATCACGCATCCGCCAGTACAAAGCGGCGCGGGTAACGAAGTCCGCCTTTCGCCCACCGAAGAGGCACGATCGTTCTTCCTCCATAGCGTGCAACTCGAAATAGGTGACGGAGTGCTCCGGGTCGAATTCGACCAGCACGTCAATATCGCTATCGTCGCGGAAATCATCGCGCAGCACGGAGCCGAAGAGGGCGACCCAGCGAATATGATGTGCCCGGCAGAAAGCCGCGATCGCTTCCGGCCCGGCGTGTATCCGCTCCCGCACGGCCGTCGGGTCTATCTTGTGGGCAGTCTGCGCCATTTCACGCTTCCCTCAACGCGTTCGGATATGCCCAAGTCCCTCCCATCATATGCGACGATGGCCGTATCGTGCATCGCTTCCCTAGAAGGAGGCACGCAGTTCGGCAAAGGTCGCCAGCGTGAGCACGCGCCCCTCATCAGCCTCCAGGACTTCCTCGTGTTCGAAGTGCCAGGTATGGGGATGCGGAATATAGAC
>JAICJW010000589.1 GCA_025928215.1 Chloroflexia bacterium
CGCCGCATCGGATCACCTGCAACTGCGTCGCGCCGGGCGCGGTGGACACGGTACGCGGCTCAACGGCGGGAGCGCTGCCGGGCAGGCTCGCCAATGACACGATCCCGCTCAAGCGCAAGGCGACCCCCGACGAGATCGCCGCGATGGTGCGGATGCTGGTCGGGCCGGATGGCGGCTACGTCACCGGGCAGACGATCCATGTGAACGGCGGAGTGTTCCTGACGTAGCCCCGCGGGCGCTCCTGTGGGTCAACCGTTATAGTTCAACCGCAACCCTGGATCGGGCCACTCCATCGCGGCCAACTGCCCCGCCGCCGAGAGCGTGATGTAGGCGGTCCGCATATCCTTGCCGCCGAAACAGATATTCGTCGGATACACGTCGGGCACCTTCACCTGCCGCAGCACCTGTCCGCTGGGCGAGATCACCGTGATGCAGCCGGTGATCAGCGTTGCCACACAGATATTGCCGTTGGCGTCCACCGCCAGGCTGTCGAAACGCTGAAACCCGTCGAGCCCGGCAACCAAACGCCCGCCATGCGGCGACGGGAACGGCGCCTTGCGGATCACGCCCGGACCGTCGAGATCGAACGCCCAGAGTCGCGCCGCCTCGGTATCTGCGACATAGACCACTTTGCCGTCGGGCGAGAGTCCGACGCCGTTCGCGGTGACGATCGGGTGTGCAATCTCGACGATCCTGTTGCCGTCGGGGGTCGCGTAGTAGAGCCCACCGTGGTCGCGGTCGCGTGCGCGGCGCTTGCCGAGATCGGTGAAATAGAACCCGCCCTCGGTATCGAACACGATGTCGTTTGGCGCCGACAGCCGAAAGCGCCCGCAATGCGTATAGAGCGTGCGCGCGTCGCCGCTGCGCGGGTCGATACGCTGGATCGAGCCGCCGACATAGTCATCGGATGGGCCGGTCGAAAGAAAGCCGCCATGCGCGTACGCGTTGCCGCCGTTGTTGCAGCAATAGAGCGCGCCATCCGGTCCGATCGCCAGCCCGTTCGGCCCGCCGCCCGCCTGCGAGAAGCGATCGACCTTGCCGTCCGGCGTAACGCGCGTGACAGTGCCGCCGGCGATCTCACCGAGGACGACCGAGCCGTCGTCCATCGCGACCGGCCCCTCGGGAAACTTCAGGTCATGCGCCAGAATTCGCAACTCGGACATCGCGCCCCACTCCCGCTTGTCGTGATGCACGACGTTCCCGCGTAACCTCTCCCGACGTCAAGCGGGCGACCAAATGGCAGAATGAATTCCCATTCCGCCTCCTGCCCGCTAATGTTTGATCAGAACCGCGTAAAATTCGTTGCTCCCGCCGAGCGTCTCGTATACCCGCTCGACGGTCAGACTCACCAATCCCGCACGCGCCAGAACCTGCATGAGATGACGAAAGCTCGCCGGCGTGAACTGCCAGGCGTGCGCGTCGAGGTAGCCCGTCCGCGCGCGACATTCAGCGATGATCTGACGCACCGATGCAACAAATCCGTCATCCGCCGCGCGCCTCAGCGGATCCTCGCCGTGGTCGCCCTGCCAATGCCGGCGCGCCTCGTTGTGCGTGTGCATCATCCGCCCTTGCACGAGACTTCTCGGCGCATGGTCCCGCCGCCCACTCAGGAATGCGTCGAGCACGTCGGCGATGGTCGATTCGGGCAGGAAGTGATCGAAG
>JAICJW010000476.1 GCA_025928215.1 Chloroflexia bacterium
GGAGAGTAGTAAATACTTTTCCTTTTGTTCCCTTCCTTTTTTCTCTGCGCTCACCGCGTCTCTGCGGTTCGATCGCTTTCACGCCATGCCATGGAGGGAGCGGACATAGCGGATGATCGCCCAGATGTCCTGATCGCTGAGAGTGCCGGTGAAGGAGGGCATACCGGTGCCGGCGATGCCGTGGCCGATCCACCAGTAGAGATCGCCATCGGTGTGCGTCGTCAGGTGGCTGCCGGTGAGGTCAACGGGGCGAGGATTGAGGTTCTGGCCGAGTGGCCCGTCACCCTTGCCGCCCGCGCCGTGGCAGATCGCGCAGTTCTGGGCGAAGAGTTGCTGACCGCGTGCGAGGGTCGCGGTGTCGTTCGGGAGCGGGTTCGCGATGCCCGTCGTTGGCGTGCGGTCGGTCGAGTTGTAGCCGAAGACGATCACGCCAACGAGCAGCACGCCGATGCTCCAGGCGCGATAGGCTGTGCGCGTCCGCCCGCGCAGTGTGGCGCGGAAGCGGGATGGGTACGTGAGCGCGAAGAGCGCGGCGCCGACGAGCGCGAGCAGGAGACCGAGCCAGGCGTTGGGCAGCAGGCGCGGCCAGAGGAAGCCGGTCCGCGCGGCGGTAACTGCCGAGGCGGGCGGCTCTGTCGCCTGGAAGCGGGCCGGATCGGAGGTGAAGGAGAAGTTCAGGCGCGCGTCCTCCGCGACGTTCTCCCGGCGGATGACGAGTTGGATGTTCCAGACGCCCTTGATCGGGAAGAAGATGCCGGTCGCGCGGTAGTGGCCGCTCGCGTCGCGTGGCAGCAGCACGGAGGTCTGGCCGAGGTCCGCGCCGGAGAATGTGATCAAGGCCGTCACGCGCTGCACGTCCGCGAGCGGTTGGCTTGTGGTGGGATCAACGATATTCGCATCAAGTGCGCTGCCATCCTTCCCCGTCGTCGTCAGCAGCAGGACGGTCATTCCCGCCGCATCCTGCATCTCGGCGGATTGCGGCCCGCTGTTCAGGTCCGCTTGCTGCCCGGAGGTAGGAGGCGCGACAGCGACGGCGTTCGTCAGGCGCGGATCGGCGAGCGCGGCATTCGCGCCGGTGAGCAGGTGCGCGGGCGGCAGTTGCGTGAGCGTCGCCGTGACGAGCAGGACCAAAAGGCCCAGCGCCGCCTCGATGCCCAGGAGACGCGGCAGCCAGCGGCGCGCCCGTGCCTCATCGCCGAGGCGCGGCTTGATGACGCGCAGATTGAGCGCGGCGGTGGCAATGAGCGGCACGATCAGCGCATGCTTGATGAGCAGCGTCTGACCGTACGAGGTATTGAGAATCGTCGTGCGCGTCGTGTGCAGTGTCATCGCGTAGAGACCCGTCGCGATCAGGCAGGCGACCGACACGAGCGCGAGATTCGAGAAACGCCCGACCGCCGCGGTTAGATATGCCGTCTGCACCTCCGCTTCGAGCGGGCGGAGCGAGCGGCGCAGTGTGACGAGCAGGACGAGCAGGCCGCCGAACCAGAGGCCCATCGCGCTGAGGTGCGCCGCATCCGCGAGGATAGCGAGGACGGGCTGATGCTGGCTCTCGATGGCGTGGCTGCTGAAGGTCAATTCCACCGCGAGCAGAAGCGCGACGGCCAATCCTACGCGCCACGGCCACTCGGCGGGCGCATCCGGCACTTCTACTGCGCGTGCGCCGGGGCGAGCCGTCGCGATCACGCCGAGCGTTGGCGGTTGCGCCCGCCAGAAGGGCAGGAGCGTCGCAAGCATGCCGATGAGGAAAAGGACGGCGACCACCGCGATCACTCGCCAGACGGCCCCATACGTCGTGTTGTAGGCGAGGCGGCGGAGCGTATCGCCCCGCACCGCAAGCACCGAAATATCGGCCACGGTCGCGGCTTGCACGATGAGTGTCGCGAGATGCGCGAGGATGAACGCGACGAGGCTGCCGAACACCCACGGGCGGAGCATGCGGATCGCACGCCGCCACGCCGCGTCGCTATCGTCGAGCGTCACCGTTGCGGGGCGGAGGACGATCACGGCAAGCCCGAACGCGCCGATCAGCACGCCGAGGGCGAGATAGCGCCACCAACGCACGATCACCGCGAGGACGGACGGATTGCCGCTACCGGAGAGCGCGGACGCGTTCGCCGTGCCGCCCGTCGTCGGCGCGCCGATGGACTGCGGTTCGAGCGGCGGTGCGGGGCCGAGGCCGCTGGCGAGCGTGAACGAGTAATTGCCCTTCGTCAGATGACCGTCGTTGGCGAGTGCCTGCCACGCGACGGTGTACAACCCGGGTGCGAGGTTGGCGCTCAGTGTCACTTCGATGACGCTCGGATCGCCCGCTTCCGCCGTCGCCGCGCCGCCGGCGACACTCTTTCCGCTCGTGTCGAGCAGCGTGATCTCGTTGAATTTCGGGTCCGGGACCTGGTCGAAGCGGATGCGGATCGCTTTCGGCGGCTGGCCGATTGTGCTGCCCGGAACCGGCGTCGCAGCGACCAGTGCGACATGCGCGGAGACGGATGCGGCGGCGAGCGCCAGCCCGATCAGCGCGACGACAAGCGCGCTGATCGGGCTGGCGCTCGTGTAGAATCGTCGGGACGCGAGCATGCGTATTCTCCCCAATGTCGCCGGAGGCACCGCATAGAGCGGGCGACATCGTACAGGATTATCCCGCCGGAGCAGAGAACCGTCCACCATCAGCCCTTCCCGCAGATGGGGTGCGTCTCACCGCTGGTTGGTCGCGTGTGTCCCCGTAGAGGCAAGCATCCCGCGTGCTTCTCTAGGATCGGAAGCCAGCGATGAGCGGCGACCGCGTTTGAGAGGCATTCCCTTCTTACCTCTTTTATCGTGAATTTCCACCGGAACGTCACATTTTCCCCACTGCACCGTTTTGGATTGCAGTTAACGTACGGCATTTGCTTTGAGGAGGATAATTCGATGATGCACCGTCGCACGCTTATGAAACTTTCCGGAGTCGCGATCGGTTCCGCCCTGTCGCCGCTTGTGACCGCGCGGGTCCTCGGGGCAAGGGCCCGACCGGCGACGGTGAAACCGATCGCGCTTGGGGCCTCTATCGCCAATGCTCCCGGTGATCCGACCC
>JAICJW010000350.1 GCA_025928215.1 Chloroflexia bacterium
ATTGGCCTGCCGGTGCTCGAATCGCCGGAAGCGGCCGAGAAGGTCCAGCCCGGCGACGAAATCCACGTCGATCTGGAGACGGGCACGATCTACAACGTCACGCGCGGCGAGCAGTATCAGGCATCGGCCTATCCGCCCGCGATCATGGAGATCATCAAGGCCGGTGGCCTGATCAACTCGATCCGCAACAAGATCGCCGCTGAGTCCGCGCGACAGGCGGCGGAGGCGACTGCATGACCGAATATAACGTCCTCTGCCTCCCCGGCGACGGCATTGGCCCCGAGGTGATGGCCGAGGCGCGTAAGGTGCTCGATGCCGTCGGTGAGCGGTTCGGGCATGCCTTCACCTTCGAGGAGGGGCAGGTTGGCATCGCCGGGATCGAGGCGTACGGCACGGCGATCCGCGACGAGGAGATGAGCCTCGCCCGCGCCAGCGACAGCATCCTCTTCGGCGCGGTCGGCGGCGCGACACAGGACGCCTACGCCACCGTCCGCCCGGAAGACGCGATCTTCCGCCTCCGCAAGGATTTCAATCTCTACGCGAACCTTCGCCCGGTCGTCGCGACACCGGCGCTGATGGACGCCTCCCCACTCAAATCCTCCGTCCTCGCCGGGGTGGATATGTTGATCGTGCGCGAGTTGACGGGTGGCCTCTACTTCGGCTCGCCGAAGGAGCGGATGATCGCGCCGGATGGCCAGCGCGCCGCCGTGGACACGCTCTATTACACCGAGGAAGAGGTGCAACGTATCGTTCGCCTCGCCTGCGAGATCGCCGGGCAGCGGCGCGGCAAGGTGACGAGTGTGGACAAGGCGAACGTCCTGATGTCCTCCCGGCTCTGGCGCGAGGTAGCGATGGAGGTCGCGGCGGAGTTCCCGGAGATCGAGATGGATCACATTCTCGTGGATGCGGCGGCAATGGCCCTGCTCAGGAATCCGCGCGCCTTCGATGTGATCGTCACGGAGAACACCTTCGGTGACATCCTGACGGACGAGGCGGCGATGCTGGCGGGGTCCATGGGTATGCTTCCCTCCGCCTCCTTGAACGGCCAGCCGCCGGAGCGCGCGGGATCGCCCGCGAAACTCTTTGGCTTCTATGAGCCGATCCACGGCACCGCGCCGGACATCGCCGGCCAGGGCATCGCTAACCCGCTCGGCATGATCCTCTCCGCCGCGATGATGCTCCGCACCTCCTTCGGCCTCGAAGCCGAAGCGAACACCATCCAGCAGGTCGTGGATGGCCTGCTCACCGATGGCGTGCGAACGCAGGACCTCGGCGGCACACTCGGCACCGTCGCACTGGGCGACCGGATCGCGGACGGAATACGAAGATACGAGTAATAGTCGAACGGAACGCGTGACGCGGTGATGCAAGCCGCTTGCTATGTGTTCCGTTCAACTTTCGACTGCGAGGATCCATGGGCTGTCTTCCTGTTGGCTCTGTTGCACCCGACTTTGCTCTGCATACGGATCGTGGCGAGGAATGGCGGCTCTCCGATCATCGCGGCGGCCCGCTGATCCTGATGTTCCACCGCCATTTGCAATGACTCCCCTGCCAGGAGCATCTGTCGCAGTTGCGGCAGTCCGCCGCACTCGCCGACATGGGCGTCGGCATCGTCGCGCTCTTTTTCAGCCAGGTCCCCCGGCTGCCGGAGTATCGCGTCCGCTTCGACATCCCGGACACGATTCCGCTGCTCGCGGACGAAGGGCGCACCGTCTATAAAGCGTACGGAATGCGAATCGGCTCCTTGCGAGAGATTTACTCGCCGCAGGTGATCGCCAAATATGCCCGCCTGATCCGGGGCGGCATGAAGATGCGGATGAAAACGGATGAAGACACTCGCCAACTCGGCGGCGATGTGATCGTCGGCGCGGACGGCCGCATCATCCTCGCGCATTGCTCCAAAAATCAGGCAGATCGTCCCAGTGTCGAAACGCTGATCGCGGCGATCCGAGAGGAGCAATAGCGGTGAAACATTACGAGCATTACTCAATGGTCATCGAATGGTCGGAGGAAGACGGCGCGTAAATAGTGACCGTTCCTGAATTAGCGGGCTGCGTCACGCACGGAGCGACCTATGAAGAGGCGATCCGACAAGGTCAGGACGCAATTGATAGCTGGCTCGACGCCCAGCATGCGAGTGGGCGCCCCCTGCCTGCTCCGCATACATACGCGGAGCAGACGGAGCGCGTTGCGGATTAATCCTCCCGCCCACTACATATGGACGATCACCGTCGTGCCGAGGGGTGCCCACTGATAGAGGATGGCGACCTGCGCGACGGGCGAGTTCAAGCAACCGTGGCTGCCGCCCGCTTCCGTGCCGGGGCCATAGACGCTCCGCCAGGGCGCGCCGTGAATCGCGTAGCCGCCACTGGCGAAGTACATCGTCCAGGGCACGTGCTTGATGTCGTACGCGGTTGGCAGGCCGATATCGCCCTTCATTCGCTCGTCCTTGACCTTCGAGAAGATCTGGAAGACGCCCGTCGGGGTCTCATGGGTCGGTTCCCCGGACGTGATGTCGAATTGCTGGACGACGCTGTTTCCCTCGTACGCGACCAGATGCTGCGTATTGAGATTCACGTCAATCCACTTCGGCCAGATGCTCGCGCTGTAGTCCATCGCGCCAGCATCCTTCGGCACCGGATTGACGCCGAGGTCTTGCGCGAGGGCGAACTCCTTACCGAGATTGCCGAGGCGGACGGTATCCTGCCCGCTCGCATCTTTGGTGAGTTCGAAGCGCGCCCGCTCGAAATATTGAACCGTCGTCACGTCCTTGTTTGCGCCAACGGCCTCACGGGTCGGTTCGGAGAGCGGAAAGCCAAAAACACCGAGGCTACCATTCTGCTGCCAGAAATTCGCGAAGAGGCCCGTGACGCTGTGCCCGGTCTGGCTAAAGAAGAGGTGACCGGCGCGGTCGGGGCCGAACTGGTCGCGCGTGAGCGGCATGAAGGGGGCATCGTGGCGACCCCGCACCGCCTCCGTGCCGAGGAGACCGTAGGAGATACCGATGGCGGGTGTATATTCAACGACGCCGCGCTCGAAATACTGCTTGACGGTCTTGCCGTCCTTCACCTCTTCGGTGATCGGATTACCGATCCGCTCCGCGCCGCCATTCGCATGCCAGAATTCGAGGAAGTCGCCGTTCACGTTGTGCCCGGTCGCCGGGAAATACACGATGCTCGGCCCGGCCAGCGGCGACTCCGCACCGATGGCCACCGGCGCGATCAATGCCGTCGCGAGAAGCACGACCGTCATCACCGCAAATGCCCGCCATGCCGCTCGCAGTTTCCTTTGTGGGTTGCGCCAGATCGTCACGCCCGTTCCTCCTCAACCAGCCAGACACGCACCCCGACACTACGCCAGATAGGCACACTTATTAAACGGCCGGAGATGCACTTTGGTTGCGAAAAAGAGGCGCCATTCCGCATCGTTCATATTGCGAAAAGCCTCCCCGACCCTACTGCGGGAAACAAGGTTTTCAGCGGGATATTCCGCGCCTCACTCCGTAACCCGTTCATGCAATCCCTGTGCCAGCGCACGGAGCGCGTCTCGCGGCCGGAGAACGCCAAGCCACCGCGCGGGAATTGCCCCACTGCCCTCGCGCGCCCCGGCGAGCGCGCCCGTTACCGCGCCGCTCGTATCCGCGTCGTCGCCGAAGTTCACCGCCGCGATGACGGCTTCCTCAAAGGTCGGATGGTGCGTCAACGACCAGAACGCGGTCTGCATCGTATGCAGCGCATAGCCGGTGCTGCGCACGTCGTCCGCCTTGAGTAGCGGGATCACACGCACCGCCTGCGCGACTGCCCGCTCCTCGATCACCGCGGCGATGCGCTCGAGGAAATCCGGCTGCTGGCCGTTCAGGAGGAGTTCGCGCAGCGCGACATTGACCGCGACCGCCGCCCACTGCGCCAGCGGATCGGCGTGCGTGATCGCGGACGAGAGCCGGGTATCAGCGATCAGGCGGTCGAGATCGTTGGAGCGAAAGAGGCCGACAGGCGCGCACCGCATCACCCCCGCGTTGCCGATCCCCTGCCCGCCCGCTTCCCGATACGTGCGCTCGCCCGCTTCTTGCCACGAAAACCCCCGATCCAGATACATCAGGGCGCGCCGCGTCGTCGTGCCAATATCCTTTGGGTCCGAATGCAGCCAGTCCACGAAGCGGTGGGCGATGTCGTCGCCGTCCACGGTGCCTGTTGCAACAATGCTCTCCGCGATACAGGTCGCCATCTGCGTGTCGTCCGTCACCTCACCGGGCGCGAGGCGCAGCCAGCCGCCACCGACGATATCGCGCAATTGCCCGTACCGCGCGTGGATCTCCTCGCGCGAGAGGAACTCCAGCGTCGCGCCGAGCGCGTCCCCACACGCGAGCCCGAGCATGCACCCCGCGAACTGCTCCTGCGTAACGGTTGACTGGCTCACGGTGATGCTCCTTGGGATTGAGTTCGGAGTTCGGAGTTCGAAGAAAGACCCGATCCCGCATCGAACCTCCCCCGCGTTGACACCGCTGAATCGCTACGGCATCATGCGCGCACTGAACTAGCCACGCGTAGTATACGGTGTTTCGGCCCTCATGCGGGCGATCAGGAAGGATGAGAGGGACACAGAGCATGGCGACACAGCCGCCGGGAAGGCCGGATACCACTGCCGACGGTGAGGCAACGACGGGCAACATCCCCGCGGCGCCGGATGCACTGCTTGGCGGGAAATACCGCGTCGAACGGGTGATCGGTGAGGGAGCGTTCGGACGGGTCTATCTCGCGACGGATACCCGCCTGCGCCGCCCCGTCGCCATCAAGGAGTTGCTCGCGACGCGCAACGCGACCGACCCCGAGCTTTTTC
>JAICJW010000450.1 GCA_025928215.1 Chloroflexia bacterium
ATTACCGAAGTGGAGCCGTATCAGGAGACCGCCCGCCGCTTCATCTCGTTCGCCGCCGCGATGCGCGCCCAGCATGGCTGGACGATGCGCGAGTGCAGCCCCGGCGGCGGTTTCGCCGTCCCCTACCTGCCGGGCGACGAGGCATTGGAGGCCGAGCCATATCAGGAGACTGCTCGCCGCTTTATCCGCTTCGCCGCCGCAATGCGCGCCGAGCACGGCTGGACAATGCGCGAGTGCAGCCCCGGCGGCGGTTTCGCCGTCCCCTACCTGCCGGATGACGAGGCGCTGGACGCCGACCGCGCCGCCGAAGCGAACATCGGCACACTCGTCGCGGCATGCATGGGCGCCGATTTCCCGGTGCCGGATATCACGATTGAACCGGGCAAGGCGCTGATCGGCCCGGCGGCAATTGCCCTCTATGCGGTCAACAATATCAAGGAGATCGCGGGCGTCCGGCGCTTCGTCGCCGTGGATGGCGGCATGGCGGACAATATCCGCCCCGCGCTCTACGGCGCGAAATACACCGTCCTGCTCGCCAACCGCGCGCCGACGGGCGAGGCGGTCATCAGCACCGTGGTCGGGCGATACTGCGAGAGTGGCGACTTCCTCGCCCGCGATGTGCCGTTGCCCGCCGATCTCGAACCAGGAGACTTGCTCGCCTTCCCGACGGCGGGCGCGTACAGCATCCCGATGTCGAGCCAGTACAATGGCGTGCCGCGGCCAGCAATCGCGCTCGTCCGCGAGGACGGCACCCACCAACTGATCCGTCGCCGCGAGACATATGACGATCTTTTGCGGACTGACATACCGCTCGAAGACGGATAGGATGCACGCTCAGTAGTAGCGGATTATCGAAGAAGGAGCGCCCGTTATGCCATTCGCCGATCTCACGGGCCGCGTCGCCATCGTCACCGGGGGGGCGGGCGCGCTCGGCGGGGCAACGATCCGCGTGCTCCTCGATGCAGGCGCGGCGGTCGTGACGACCGAGCGGCGCGGTAATGCGAGGCACGATCTCGGCGCCACGCTCCCCGCCGATCTCCGTGCCCGGTTCACGAGCGTCGAGGCTAATGTCGAGACAGAGGAAGGCGCGGCGTCCGTCGTTCGCCAGACGATTGAGACGCGCGGGCGGGTGGACATCCTCGTCAATATCGTCGGTGGGTATGCCGGTGGACCGTCCGTCGCGCGGACCGATCTGGCGACGTGGCGCGCGCAGTTTGAGATGAACGCGACGACCGCGTTTCTCATGGCCCGCGCCGCGATCCCGGCGATGCAATCGGGCGGCTGGGGGCGTATCATTAACGTCGCATCGCGCGCGGCGCGAGCGGCACCCGCCGGGCTGAGCGCGTACGCTACGGCAAAGGCAGCAGTCATCACGCTCACTGAGGTGCTGGCGAACGAGGGGCGCGATCACGGCATCACGGCGAACGCGATCCTGCCGAGCGTGATTGACACCGCCGCCAACCGCCGCGCGATGCCGGGCAGCGACTTCGATCACTGGGTGCGACCGGAGCAGATCGGCAACGTCATTCGTTTTCTCGCCTCGGAAGAGAGCGGCATCATCAGCGGCGCGGCGATCCCGGTATACGGGCAGGCGTGATCGCGCAAGGAGCGACGAGCGTGTCATTGACGGGTGCGTACGGGGGAGAGAAGTGGTCGCCGCGGACTCGATCGCGCCGTGAAGAGATGACGGACATCTGGGGCGCGTGGGGCGCGGGTTCGGAGTGCGGCCGGTTGCGTGCCGTCCTCCTGCACCGACCCGGCCCGGAGATGGACGAAATCACGGATTTCGACGCCGTGCAAATGCGCGCCGACCTGCGGCCTGATCTTGCCCGCGCGCAGCATGACGCGATGGCCGATGCATACGAGGCGGAAGGCGTCACCGTCCATTATGTCGAAGGCTACCGCCCCGACAAGCCGAATCAACTCTTCTGCCGCGATCTGATGACGATGTCGCCCGAAGGTGCGATCCTCGCCCGACCGGCGAGCACCGTCCGCGCCGGCGAAGAGCGCGTTCTTGCGGAGACGCTCGGCCTCCTCGGCGTGCCGATTCTGATGAGCGTCCACGGCACCGGCACGTTCGAGGGCGCGGACGCGATCTGGGCCGCGCCCGATCTCTGCTTCGTCGCCGAGGGCTTGCGCACCAATCGCGCGGGCGCGGAACAGGTGGCATGGGCGCTTCAGAATATTGGTGTCACCGTGGAGCGCGTCATGCTGCCCTATGGCGCGATGCATCTCGATGGCATGCTGAACTTCGCCGCGCCGGACCTCGCCATCGTCTGGCCGCGCCGCACGCCGATGAATGTCGTGCGCGTCTTGCAGGAACGGGGGGTGCGCATTCTCCATCTGCTCGATGAACCCGCGACGCACGACTGCCTCCCCGGCAACTTCGTCGCCCTCGCCCCGAACCGCATCCTGATGCCGACCGGCGCGCCTCGCCAGCGCGCCCTCTATGAGGACGCCGGAATCACCTGTATCGAGGTAGACGTCAGCGAACTGATCAAAGCGGGCGGCGGCATCCACTGCATGACCGCCTTCCTCTCGCGCACAGAAGCGGACGAAACGGAATGAAACCGAATGAACCGCTTCCCGCTCTGCGTTCTCTGCGTCTCTGCGGTTCATTCGGTTTCGCCCCATTGGGTGAGTTGTGATGCTGGTTGAGTTGAACATACAGAATATCGCGATCATTGACCGGCTGAGGGTGGCGTTTGAGCCGTCCTTGAACGCGCTCACCGGCGAGACGGGGGCGGGCAAGTCCATCATCATTGACGCACTTGGGGCGGTCGTCGGCGGGCGAACATCTCCCGACATGCTCCGCTCCGGCGCGGAGCGGGCGCGGATTGAGGCCGTCTTCGATCTCTCTGACCGCGACGATCCCTTGCTTGGCGCGCTGCTCGATGAGGCGGGCATCGAGCATGAGGACGGCACGCTGATTCTCGCGCGCGATCTGCAATCGTCCGGTCGCTCCGTTGCCCGCATCAACGGCCAGACGGTGACGGTCGGCCTACTTAGTCGCGTCGGCGAGCGGTTGGTGGACATCCACGGCCAGAGCGCGCATCTCTCCCTCCTCCGCCCCGCCACGCATCTCGACTTTCTCGACGCCTATGCCGGGCTGATGGAACGGCGCGCGGAACTGGCGGCCCTCGTTCATCGCGTGCGACGCATCCGCGCCGAGCGCGCCGCATTGGAGCGCGACGACCGCGAACTGGCGCGCCGCATGGACCTGCTCCGCTTTCAGGTGGAGGAGATCGCCGGGGCAAATCTCGAAACGGACGAAGATCACGCCCTGCGCGCCGAGCG
>JAICJW010000559.1 GCA_025928215.1 Chloroflexia bacterium
AATGAAGACAACGAGCAGGACAATCAGGGCGATGATGATATAGAGATAAATCGAGAGCACGGCGCGCCTGTCCTTAACATTGTTGCTGATCGTATCCCGGTGATGGCGGGCTTTAGAGCCTGCTTGAGAACCTCACCCCCTGACCCCTCTCATCTGCCCAGCGGGCACCTGCGATGGAGAGGGGAGCCAGCATGTTTTGAAACCGGCTCTTCGCCTGCCATAGCGAGGGAAAACAGGCTAAATCCCGCCACCACCGACACCATGGTAACCCATCACGAGACCGCCGCCGCTTCGCGCGCGAACGAGCCGCGCCGGACGAGTTGCCGCCGCTCCTGCCCGACACCAACGAGGACGATCTCCGCGCCCAGCAACTCCTCCAACCGCTCGATGTACGCGCGGGCATGCGCGGGCAGATCGTCGGCAGTTTGGGCACCGGACGTATCGGTCTGCCAACCGGGCCGCTGCTCAAAGATCGGTTCGGCCCGCGCGTATGCCTCGGCGAGTGTCGGGATCGTCCGCACGTCTTCGCCATTGATCCGGTATGCCGTGCAGATGTTGATCGTCTCGAAGGCGCCCAGCACGCCCATGCCGGTGAGGGCAATGCGCGTGATGCCATTGAGACGCACGACGTAGCGCGCCGCCACCGCGTCGAACCACCCGGTGCGGCGCGGGCGTCCCGTCGTCGTGCCGTACTCGCGGCCCCGCTCGCGGATCAGGTCGCCGGTCGCATTTGTCAGTTCGGTTGGCATCGGCCCCGCGCCGACGCGCGAGCAGTACGCCTTAAAGACGCCAAGCACGGTCGTCACCTGCCCCGGCGCAATGCCGGTGCCGAGGCACGCGCCCGCCGCCGTGGGCGACGATGAGGTGACGAACGGATAGGTGCCGAAATCGGGGTCGAGCAGCGACGCCTGCGCGCCCTCGACAAGGACGTGCTTCCCGGCATCCAGCGCATCCTGAATCAGCACCTCGGTCTGCGTCACGTACGGGCGGAGACGCTCGCCGTACGCCAGCATCTCCGCGACGAGCGGTTCCAGCGCGACCGGCTCAGCGCGAAAGACCTTGACGAGCTGGTCATTGCGATAGGGCAGCACGAAGGCGAGGCGGCTGCGGAGCGCCTCTTCATCGAGCAAATCGGCAACGCGGACGCCGGTCCGCGCCATCTTGTCCATGTATGCGGGGCCGATACCGCGCCGGGTCGTGCCGATCGCCGCCTCACCGCGCCGTTCCTCTTCGAGGGCGTCAAGCGTCGGGTGATAGGGCATGACGAGATGCGCTTTGTCGGAGATATGGAGGCGGGAGAGATCAATGCCATGCGCGATTAGGGCATCCATCTCCTTGATGAGCGTCTGCGGGCCGATCACCATGCCATTCCCGAGCACGCAGGTCGTGCCGGGGGTGAAGATGCCGGAGGGAATCAAATGAACGGCGAAGGTGCCCTGCTCGTTGATCACCGTGTGGCCGGCGTTCGATCCGCCCGTCGCGCGGGCGACGATCTCCGCGTCGCGCGCCAGCGTATCGGTGATCTGCCCCTTCCCTTCGTCGCCCCACTGCCCACCCAGCACAACCGTGACTGGCATCGTCGTACCCTCATGTATCCGTATGGGCATTGTCTGCCCCGCGCGTCGTTTCATTCAGTGGGGATGATTACCCGCGCGAGTGTAGCCCATCAAAGACGATGCCGCAAACGACCGCTGTGTTATCATTATTATCAGACGGCGGTGACTGCGGAGGAACAGATTGGACCGCAAGACGCGGGAACTGTACGCTCGTGTTCTTGAGCAGGCCGTGTTGATGGCGCTCGAAGGGACGATCCGGTCGTCAACACACAGCAAACAACGGAACGAGTTGCGAGACATCGCTCTCGCGGATGCTGAAGCGACCATTCTCGGCAAGGATGCGAGGGTCATCAGGCATAATCTGAATCATCCCGAAGGGGTGACCTACGAGATTGCGGGCAGGAGAGCAAATGGCGATGTCATCCAGCTTTCCATGGACAGCAGCGGCCACAGCGTCGATCCAGCCATATATACTAACGACATTATAAAGAGCACGAATTACATTGCTGGCAATGTTGATGTCTATCACTCCTTCAGTGATCGAAT
>JAICJW010000306.1 GCA_025928215.1 Chloroflexia bacterium
ATGTACGTACACCCCTAGCCGGAACGCCTGTTCTCGGGTATACTTTGGTTGCGGGCCGTTTTGCACGACCGAGGACAACGCGGATGACGAGTGTTCGTCAACGTAAGGACACAGCGATTTCCCCGCCACAGCGCAGCCCCTATTCAATTCGCCCGGTGCATTGGACCGACTTACCCACCTTGCGCGGTCTGCGTGGTGAGACAGCGCGGCTCGACATGCCGGAAGGGATCATCTCCGGCCTGCGCCCGATCCGCACCGCCGTACGGGGCATTATCCCATCGCTCGGCAATGTCTGGACGTTTGTGCTCGTCAAAGAGGGTGAGGTCCATGCCTTCGCGCAGGCGCGGCCCCGGCGGGACAGCCATACGTGGGATGTCATCTACCTCGCCTATGGGCGGAAGGACCGCATCGGTTCGGCGGAAGTGCGCGACGCGATGTGGACCGCGCTGCTCGATGCGGCGACGCGCACAGCGGGCCGACGGCGGGCGACGCGGCTGTTCGCACGGGTGCCGGACAGTGCGGACGCGATGATCGCGCTGCGCGATGCGGGCTACATCACCTACGGCCGGGAGATGCTGTACGTCGCGCCATATCACAAGGCGGCACAAGACGCGGGCGAGCAGCCGAGGCTCCACCGCCAGCAAGGAGGCGAAACATGGGCGATCCACCAACTCTACACGCTGACGACGCCAAAAGCGATGCAGTTCGCGGAGGCGCGTACCAGTGTCTTCTGGGATATTCCGCGGAAGGCATCTGACCGCGCGGCCTACTGGATCGGTGAAGCGCATGAAGTGACGGCGTACGCCCGCACCCTGAGCGGCGAACACGCCTACCTGATTGATGTGCTCTTCCGGCCCGAAGCGCGCGAGCAAGTGCCGGGGTTCGTGCGGAGTGTCCTCACGACGCTCTCCGCCAGCGAGGGCGATCTCATTTATGTGCGAGCGCTGGGACATCAGGAGGATTTGGGCGGCATGCTCGAGGCGCTCGGCTTTTCGCTTCTGATCCGCCAGTCATTGTTGGTGAAATACACGACCATCTCGGTTCGGGAGGCGGTACCGGCATTTGCTCCCGTTCCGGTTCTTCGCAAAGCGGTCGCCGGGCGTGTGCCGTCGTTGTCGGCACGTCGTAGTGCTTCGATCCGTTTGTGGCACCGGATCGTCCAGTCACCCTGGCCAAGTCATGGTGGGGATCTACCGTAAAGTCCGCGGTGGCGTTGCCCCCTTCGTTCTCACGGATGCCCGGCGCGGGCCCGCGCCGTACCGGGAGCCCCCAGCCACTCAGCGGGTAAGAAGGTGCAACTTTGGAAAATGTCTACGCCCCCTTTGGAGCATCGGAGCCTGTCGAACGCGCGCCGCAATCGCCGACCCAGCGCCGGCAATACGAGCACGAAGTGACGGATAATCTCGAGGATTTGCTCTCGGTTCTCCCCCCGCATATCGAGTTGGCGCTGACCGAGCTTGGTAATCGCGATGCCCTGCTGGAAATCGTCCTCGATCTCGGCCGCCGTCCGGAGGCGCGCTACGAGGGTGACGAGATCACGCTCGGCGATGCCGAAGTGACGCGTGCGGACCTTCTGTACGTCGCGGAGCGCATCGGCCAGTTCGGCGGCGATAATCGCGCCGGTATCGAGCGGACGCTGCATCGCATCTCCGCGATCCGCAACCGCAAGGGCGAGATTGTCGGCCTCACCTGCCGTATTGGTCGCGCGGTCTACGGCACGATTGCCATTTTGCGTGATCTCGTTGAGTCGGGCGAGAGCATCCTGATGCTCGGTCGGCCCGGTGTCGGCAAGACGACGATGCTGCGCGAGGCGGCGCGCGTGCTGGCGGACGAACTGCGCAAACGGGTCGTGATCGTGGATACCTCGAATGAGATCGCCGGCGACGGAGACATCCCCCACCCCTCGATTGGCCGGGCGCGGCGCATGCAGGTACCGACGCCGACCGCGCAGCACGCCGTGATGATCGAGGCGGTCGAGAACCATATGCCGGAAGTGATCGTCATTGACGAGATCGGCACGGAACTCGAAGCGGGCGCGGCGCGCACGATCGCCGAGCGCGGCGTGCAACTGATCGGCACGGCGCACGGCAACACGCTCGAAAACCTGATGCTCAACCCGACCCTTTCCGACCTGATCGGCGGCATCCAGTCCGTCACGCTCTCCGACGAGGAGGCGCGGCGGCGCGGCACGCAGAAGTCCATCCTGGAGCGCAAGGCGCCGCCGACCTTCTCCGTGATGGTCGAACTGCGCGAGCGCGATCAAGTCGCGGTCTATCATGATGTCGCGGCGATGGTGGACGCGACGCTCCGCAACCAGACGGTCGAACCGGAAGTCCGCAAGCGGCTGGACGACGGCGGCTACGAAATCCTTTCCACCCCGGCGCGCTTCGGCGCGACCCATCGCCGCGAGCGGGAGAATTCGAGCGGTCGCGGGCAATGGAACGAGCGGCGCAGCCAGTCGCCCGTTCTCTTGCCGGAACGGATGACGGGGCGCACCGCACAGCGTGCCGTGGAGACGATCTCCCCGATGGAGCGGCTGACCGGCATCACGCCGACCGGCGCCTTCGGGGCGCGTGACCAGCACGCTGCCTATGCAGAGGTTGAACCGGTCGAGCCGGCGCGGCGCGTGCCGGTCGTCCATGAACTGCGCGATCCGGTGCGGCGCGGGCGCGGCACGGAGGAGAAGCCGCTACGGATTTACCCGTTCGGCGTCAGCCGCAACCGCCTCGAGGAGGCGATTCGCACTGTGCGCGTCGCGGCGGTGATCGTTCGCACGATCAAAGAGGCGGACGCGGTGATGACGCTCAAGAACTACTACCGCCGCCGTCCGCAGCCGCTCGTCGAGGCGGAAGTGAATGGCACGCCGGTCTACGTGCTGCGCTCGAATACGCAGCAGCAGATGGAGAGCGTGCTTGCCAATGTCTTTGAAGTTTCCCGGACCGCACCGGAACCGGAGAAGCCGTCCGATCCCCAGTTGAAGGCGATTGAAGAGACAGAGGCAGCGATCAGCAGCGTACTCGATAACGTCGAGGCAGTGGAACTGCAACCACAATCGTCGTATATCCGCCGCTTGCAGCATCAAATGGCCGAGCGCTATAACCTGCGCTCCCGCAGCCGCGGGCAAGGCTCGGACCGGCGCGTCGAGATCTTCCGTAGCGCGGACTAGGTAGCGAGTTTGGAGTTCGCTGTTCGATGTTCGGAGTGGTTCCCGCTTCGAACATCGAACAGCGAACTCCAAACTCCCCTTTGCGTTCCGGCTGTTCGTCGTGTAGTATCAGCATAATGTGTACGGACACCACGTAGCGGTACGGATCGAAGCGCGAGGAACGGATGTTCATCACCTTTGAGGGCGTCGAGGGCTGCGGCAAGACAACACAGGCGCGGCTGCTCGCGGCCCGGCTGGAGGAGCGCGGATCGCGCACGCTCGTCACGCGCGAACCGGGCGGCGCGGCGATCAGCGAGCAAATCCGCGTGATCCTCCTCGACAACAAAAATGACGATATGGACGCGATGGCGGAGGCGCTCTTGTATGTCGCGTCGCGCGCGCAGTTCGTCGCCGAGATCGTGCGGCCCGCACTGGCGGCAGAGACGGTCGTCATCTGTGATCGCTATGCGGATTCGACCCTCGCCTATCAGGGATATGGTCGGGGTCTCGCTATTGGCACGCTCCGCACGCTGAACCGCATTGCGACGGGCGGTCTCGTACCGGATCGGACGTTCCTGCTCGATTTACCAGTGGATGAAGGCTTGGCCCGCAAGCGGCGCGGCGGTGACTTGAATCGGCTGGACAACGCCGGATACGCATTTCACGAACGCGTGAGAAACGGGTATCATGCGCTGGCGGAGGCGGATCCCGCGCGCTGGCGGGTCATTGATGCGGGCGCGGCGCCGTCGGTGGTAGCGGAGGCGATCTGGGCCGCGCTGTCGCCATTCGTGGGGTGTTCCGTGCTCACCATGACGTATGACTGAGAGGGCGGGTCAGGATGAGACTGATTTTTGCGGTCGTTCAGGGTCGTGATGCGGACCGCTTGATCGGTGCGCTGACGCAGAACGGCTACCGCGCGACCCAGATCAACAGCGCCGGTGGGTTCCTGCGCGAATCGAATGTAACGGTACTCATCGGCGTCGAAGATTCCCAGGTGCCGGATGTGCTCCGCATTCTCAAGCAGAATTGCTACACGCGCACGCAATATATGAATCCGCTGATGCCCGTCATGGAGCCGGGCGAATTTTACATGCCGAACCCCATCGAGGTGCAGGTCGGTGGCGCCGCCGTCTTCAGTTTGCGCGTCGTTCGCTTCGAGCGCATTGTGGTAGACTAGCGAGAATGCCGTTCGCGGCTGCCTCGTGCATGCCCGGCTGCCTGGTGCATGTGCCGCAAGGGGGAATGATCTATGGATAAGGTTCTTGAAGTCTTCGCCTCCGGCGCGAAACTGATCATCGCGCTTGGTCTGGCGTATTTCGCCGCGCTCTGGTTCGCGCTCATCGTCTGGACGTACCGCGATATCGAGCAGCGATCCCGCAGCATCATCACACAGATTTTCGCGACGCTCCTGAGCGTCCTCTTCTTTGTGCCGGGCGCGCTCTTGTACCTCGTCCTCCGGCCGCGCGATACCCTCGATGAAGCGTTCCAGCGCTCGCTCGAAGAGGAGTACCTTCTCCAGGACCTTGAAGACCTGCCGCGCTGTCATAGCTGCCATCGCGCAATTGAGAGTGACTGGGTGATCTGCCCATCGTGCCACACCGAACTCCGGCATGAATGCCCGACATGCGCGCATCTCGTCCGCGTGACGTGGGACATTTGCCCCTACTGCGCGACGGAATTGGAGCCGGCCGCCGCGGGTGAGGCACAGGAGAGTAGTATTGGCCGCCTGATGGCGACGATCCGCGAGCGTCTCGGCAACCAGCCACCGACCGAGGGCGCTCCCGGTGAACCGGTCTATGCCAATCCCATGCCGCCGCAACCCATACCGGTACCGATCCAGCAGTACCAGAATGGGCACCAGCAGATCCCGGCGCCAGTCGCGCCGGTGCACCGACCGCCGCCGGTCGAGAATGGGCGGACGGAGATGCTTCCGGCCCGCCCCGCCCCGCCATCGCCGGGCGATCCGTATGGCGCTGATCTGCCGGTCGAGTTCGGTGACGAAGCGGGTCATCGTGCTGAGGTCAATCGCAATGGCGCGAACGGCGTCCGCCCGGACAATGGCCGGAATGGGCTCGCACCGAACGGCAATGGGAACGGCTATATCTCCCCGCCCGCCCCGCGTGACGGCACGACCGACGAAGCAGTTGCCCAACGCAATCGCCCCTCCTAGCACAGCCTCCACCCCTGGCCCCTCTCCCGCATGGCGGGAGAGGGGCATCTCTCCGAGCGGCTCCGGCCTATGTCGTTTGTCCGAGTTTATTATCGGCGCCCCCCTCTCCCGCTTGTGGGGGCCGGGGCTTATCCATCGCCGGGCGCACCGATGGCTTTTTGCCGCGTGATCGCGGCCGGCGTCGCATCGTCATCAGGGAGATGGATGGACTTGAGCGCCCACAGAATCAGCACGCCATAGAGCACCGCGTCCATGCCAAAGATCGTCCGCAGGCTGTGCGTCACATCCGTCAC
>JAICJW010000069.1 GCA_025928215.1 Chloroflexia bacterium
CCTCCGTTTCGCCCTCTCCGCGGTTGTTTCCGCGGGTATCGTCGGGCTTGCGTCGCTGCTCTATCCATCGCAGCATGTCATCGCGATTGCCGCCGCGTCGTGCACCCTCTTTCTCTTCGGCATCAGCGGTGCGTTCGATATGGCGTGGCTGGGTCATGAGCGGCTCGATATTGCCTCATCGGTCTCAGTCATCAACCAACTGGCGTTCGTTGGCATTGGTACCGCCGTCCTTGTTCTGCACGGCGGCGTCCTCGCACTCGTCCTTGCGTCGCTTGCCGCGCTGGCCATCGCAACGCTCGCCTCGTGGCGAATGGCGACGCGGGTGCTCGGGCTGGCACTCGCGCGGCCAGTCTTGCGCGGAGGATGGCCGCTCATCCGTGCCTGCGCCCCCATCGGCGCGGTACAGATCAGCCTGCTCATTTCGTACAAGGCCGATACCGTCCTGCTCTCGATTTTCCGCAGCAACGAGACGGTTGGCCTGTATGCCGTTGCGTATAACCTCATTTTCAGCCTGATGCTCGTCTCGCATAGCATTAATCTCGCGCTCTTCCCGGCGCTTTCCCGCGTCGCGGACGACCGAACCGCATTAGACACCCTCGCGCTTCGCGCGGTGAAGTGCCTCAGTCTCTTGTGTGTGCCGGTGGCGTTTGGGGGGGCAATCCTCGCTCCCGCGTTGATCCGCTTTCTCTACACGGATGCGTACCAGCAATCGGCCACCGTGCTGCGGATCGTTATCTGGGTGCTTCCGTTCATGTTCCTCACCGAATTCTACGGCTACTACCTGACCGCGATCCACCGCGAGCGAAAAGCGGGGCGGGCGGCGCTTATCATGGCGGGTACGAATGTCGCCCTGAACCTCGTCTGTCTGCCGCGTTTCGGGGTGTGGGCGGCGGCAATTATCACGGTGATCACCGAACTCGTTTTCCTCGCGCAATATCTCTGGATGCTGCGCGACCGGGGGAGCATCAGCGCGCTCGCCCGGCTGCTGTGGCGACCGGTACTCGCATCCGGCGTGATGGCCGTAGCCCTTGTCGCGCTCCCCCATCCCTCCCTGCTGCTCGCGATCGCGGTCGGGGCGATCGTTTATGGGGGAACGTTTCTGCTCCTCGGTGGTGTGTCACGAGCGGAACTGGCCGCACTGCATCCCCGATGGGCGGTGCCGGTGGTGGCCGCCGCACCCAGAGAAGTTCCCGCGGAATGACACGGTCAATGCGGAAAGAACGAGAAGGAATGGAACTGCGTTGGAGGGCTCCGTATGCGTATCGGGATTGACGTGCGGTATCTCTCACACGGGCTGATGAACGGCATCCATACCTATCTGGCGAATCTCGTCCCCGCGCTCGTGGCGCTCGCATCCGAGGACGAGATCGTCCTCTACGCGGATCGCAAGCAGCCCTTCGAATTGCAGCGCCTGCCTCCGAACGCCGCCGTCCGGTATCTGCCCTGGCAGCGGCCGATGGATAGCGTCCGCAATGATCTCACCTTTCGAACAGCGATCGCTCGTGACGGGCTCGAGGTAATGCACTTCCCAGCCAACTATGGTGTGGCGCCCGCATCGGTTGCATCCGTTATTACCCTACATGACGCGCTGAACATCTTTCCGCTCTGGGAGGCGACGCGGCGCGATCTGAAGCGGCCGAAAACGGTGGCGAAGACCTGCTATCTGCAATCGCTCACCCGATATTCCCTCCGGCACGCCACGATGTTGATGACGGTCTCGGAAGACGCAAAGCGCGACATCTTGCGCCACCACACATTTCCGAGCGAGCGGATCATCCCGATCCCGCATGCGCCCGGGCCTCGCTTTCTCGAAGAGCCGGACGCCGAACAGCTTGCGGCTGCGCGGGATCGCCTGCGGCTGCCTCGCCGCTATGTGCTTGCCGATGCCTTCAAGAACCCGGCGGTGCTGGTACGGGCATGGGCGCGGTTGCCGGATGCGCTGCATCGCGAGTACCAGATCCTTTTCTTCTCCCGCAGCGCGAACGTGCACCCCGCCGTGCGGGAAGCGGTGGAGCGCGGCGATGCGCGGTTGTTGATCCGCCCATCGGAGGAGGATCTGGCGGTCCTCCATCGGCTCGCGGCAGCGTTCGTCTTCCCCTCATGGATCGAAGGGTTTGGCCTGCCAATCCTTGAGGCAATGGCCTCCGGGACGCCGGTAATCGCGTCAGACCGCCACGCGATTCCGGAAGTGGCCGGTGGTGCGGCATTGCTCATGGATGCGGAGGATGACGCGATGCTGGCGGCGCATCTCGGGCGCGTACTGAGCGATCCCGACGAAGCAGATCGCCTGCGCCGCGCCGGCAGGGAACGCGCGGCGATGTTCAGTTGGACGCGCAGCGCGGGCATGGTGCTCGGTGTGTATCAGGCGGCGCTCGTACACAAGCGCGCGTCTGCCGAGCAGGAAGCTGGCGGAAATCGCGTGCGAGAATCGCTCGCTCGCTGACACGATCTTTGGGAGGGGAAACGCGTGCGCATACTCTTCGTGACCAATTTCTTCCCCCCGACCCATACAGCGGGTACGGAAACGTACACCTATGGCCTCGCGCGCGCATTGCGGGACGGGGGGCATACGGTCGAGGTCGTGTGCGCGGGCACATTCGATGCGGGAGATTCGCATGCCCCGAGCACGACCACTGATACCGTTGACGGGATACCCGTCACCCGGCTCCATTTTAACTGGCAGCGGGCGCGGGACATTTTCATGGATCTGGCGGAGAACGATGATGTCGGCCGGTGGTTCGACGCGCATCTTCGCCAAGCGCGTCCGGATATCGTGCATGTCACGTCCTGCGACACCCTCTCACCCCGTGTAATCACGGTCGCCAAGGAGATGGGTCTTCCCGTGGTCGTTACGCTGACAGACTTCTGGTTCCTCTGCATGCGGCATACGCTCCTCAAAGGGGACGGTACGCGTTGCGGCGGCCCGGAGAATCCGTGGGGCTGCCTCCGCTGCCTCGCCCATGACGCGAAGGTTTACACGGCGCCACGTGCGGTATTGCCCGAGCCTGTCGTGCGTACGGGGTTGACGTGGATGAGCACCAAGCCCCTCCTGACCCGGCAGCGGGGAATGCGCGGCGTCCTCGGTGACGTTGCGCGGCGGCAGGAGCGGGTGCGCTCCGCGTTGTTACAAGCGGACACGATTCTGGCGCCGACTGCCTTCTTGCGCGAGATGTTCGTGCGCAACGGTTACCCACCCGAGCGGATTGTGGTCTCGCCGTATGGCCTTGACTGTGGCTGGCTCCCCACCGACACACAAAAGACGGCGGCAGCGGGACTTCGCGTCGGCTATCTCGGCCAGATCGAACCGCTGAAGGGGGTTGATCTGCTCGTCCGCGCCTTTCACCAACTTGACGCGCCGCAGGCCACGCTCACGATCCACGGCAACCATCTGCGGAACCCCTCCTATACGGCCGAACTCAGCAGGCTGAGCGACGGCGATCCGCGCATCCGTTTCGCCGGTCCGTTCGCACGCGACGAGCGCGCGGAAGTGTTGCGAAATCTTGATGTCGTCGTCGTTGCGTCTCGGTGGTATGAGAATGCGCCCTTCGTTATCGCTGAGGCTCAGGCGATGCGGACCCCCGTCGTGGCGGCGAACCTCGGCGGAATGGCGGAGGTTGTCCGGGATGAAACCGACGGTCTCCTCTTCGCGTCCGATGACGCCGATGACCTCTCGCGGTGTCTGCGACGCCTGATCGAGGAGCCGACGCTCCTGCCCCGGCTCTCCGCCGGTATCCGGCCGCCGCGCGCGATTCTGGATGATGTGGCGGAACTCCTGACCCGCTACCAGTGGGCACAGGAAGGGACACGCTGGTCAGCGGTATCCTCGTCATCCCTGTTGGCGATGTCGGATGCGAAATTCGTGGGGGATAGGGAATGGTAGATACAACGCGTACCAATGTCCCCATCGTTGGATGGTTGGCCCACCTCATTCGGTGTAGTCACACCCTTTGCCATCGAGCCGGCATCATTCTCACTGGTGAGCACGAGCCACCAGCAGCGCGAAATCATGACTAAGGTGACCGGCATCAATCAAGCTGTCTTCGATCTGAAACTGCATATCGAGGAGTGACTGTCCCGCCGCGTCCTTCGTGAAGTTGCCGGCGATCCCCCCGAGCAGGAAATGCAGGATGGAGCCTCCATATCCTTTCATCTCCAGAACGTCAAATTTCTGGTGAACGAGAGACACAATCTCGTCCGATCGTACTGCTTCCGAGGGATCGAGGCGTACTACATCGGAAACAGTCGGGCATGCCACCTCTAATTTGAAGCGTCCGCCGTCGGAACTATGACGTCGTCGGCAGAACTCTTCTCGTGCCTTCCGGCGCATTGCGGGCCATAGAGAACCATCCCGGAGTTTCATCGCGCCACGACGGAGCGATTCTCGTGCGTCAATAGGCTTGCTCAGTGTTGCATCGATCGTGTCGCCAGCAGCGTCGCGAATGCGTCGGTAACCCAGCGGCACGAGCCGGAGGGCGGCATTCATTGCGTTCACCTGTTGTCGCGGGAACTGAAAGCGTGACGGCCCGATATATTCGTTGATGATGAACAGGCCACCGGGCTTGAGCGCGGTATGAATCTGAGACAGGACGTGCTCGAGAGCGACGAAGTGATGCAATGCCGAGAAGGAGAAGATCGCGTCGTAATGAGCCGGTTGCAGCGCCAGGTCGTTAATATCCCGCACGTCGTAGTTGATCGTATTGAATCCCTGCCCTACAGCTAAGTCGCGCGCTCTCGCGATGGACCCTTGGGCGATATCATATGCGTCACAGGCGAGGAAAAAGCCACGCGCGGCCAATCGGCGTTCGAGGTCACCCTCGCCGCATCCGACACTCAGGCAGCGAGACACAGGAATTTCCCCGGCATAATATTTGTCGATGACATAATCCATCCAATCAACGGTCGGATCGCCGGAAATCTTGGCTGCGATGCGGCACTGCACTGCAGGGAGTTGCAGCCATTGCGTTTCCTTGTCCGGCTGCCAAACACACTGAGAACTCCAATGTTCAGCAACCTTTTTTCTTTCAGCAATCATTGACACATTCTTGGTGGAGGAGAGTCCGGTCTCACCCTTCAGTTGGTCCAGGGTCTTTGTTGAAATGTACCGATACATCGTGGCTCCTTTATCATGATGAGGGACATTGCATAATTTTTAATCCCGAAATAATCTCGATCAGCACTAGGATACTCGAAGTTGCCGACACACTCTGCCCTTTCGATGAGCATGTCACGCTGATCGGCCATGTGGCAGCGTTCGCATCCAGGGTGAAGACTGAGAATCATGTGACACTTCTCCTTATCCCCGATGGTCTGACTCTCCGGATTGATCTGGCGAGACGTATTGGGCTTGAATGCGCCGGGGGCCGGGCCGGAACATGCCGCCCCCGGTATTGCCTGTACGGTGATCGCCACCGCGTTTCCGTCGAGCGCGGGCGATGACATGGTTAACACCACCGTCAGGGCCTAGCACTGGTCGCCGGTAATGCGTTGCTCGTCGCCGTTACGGATACTGCGAGTGAAACGGGTGGCGCTCCTGCAGCAGCCGCGTTGAGCATGGATCGCCACTGATAATAGTGCCGCCCAATGTTACCCATTTCCACCTTGAACGGATCGGGATTGGTTGGGGTATACGTCAAAATCCGTCGCTCGAACACCTGAATAACGACGTCCCGTTGCACCCCCGCGACTTTTACCGTTGCGCCGAAGGGTTCGCTCTTCGCATACCCAATGGCGAGCAGGCCCACTTTGTCCCGGTAGGCAGCGAAGGGAGCGGAGACATTGTGTTGCGTGACGGCATCATAGACGGCATTTGCCGTCCTGGGTATGGCGGCGCCGGATGAAAGATCCCCACTCGCCGACACTCGCGCGGTGGCATTCGCCCCAATCGAAGAGGGAGCCGCGGCGAGGACGGCCGATGCCGTGGTATGGAGCGCACGATAAGTCGGCCCGGGGTTGTCGTCATCTCCCGCGATCGGGATGGCAGGCGCTTCGTGGGGATCGAAGGTATTATCGCCGACCTGAAGATTGCCGGAGATCAATTCCGTCGCCAACAGACCGTTTGTGACTGGGCCGCCCGCAGGGTTCGTCAGTTCCATCCGCCCTTTATCGAAATATTGCACGAGGCGCCGTTTACCGGGGGCATCGGCATAGAACTCTTGTTGCCCGGCCTGAGCCGTTTCGAGGGGACCCCAGAAATTCCGCGTAATCGCCTCACCCGCCTGCCATTGTGCCTGGAACGCAGGATCGGCGAACATGCTCGCGGCGTCGGTAATTGCAACGCCCTGGAGGCTCCCTGCCAGTAGAAGAACGGCAGCCAGGAATGGCACTCGTGACTGTTGTCGCAGGCAAGGGAATTTCGCATGGGCTGACACACACATATCCTTCTTGTTGAAGCAGAGGAGCAACCTCACGATCAAGTATCGCGCTCGTGACTGAACGAGGCCGCGTTATCTATGGACGGCTTCATGACAGTTTCGTCGCACTGCGTGGCGCGATGCGATGCGCGCGTTGGCGCGCCGTCCACACACTAATGCGTTGTGTCAGTGCGGTTAGCATTTCGGTACCGATTATTTCCCAATCGTACCGGGCGGCAACGGTTGCACGCGCGTGGGCGGCGATGCGGGCATGCAATGCATTGTCGGTGAGAAGGCGCACGGTCGCGTCCGAAAAGGCTTCGGGATCGTCCGCGATGAGAAGGTCTTCCCCACTCGTCAGATCGAGCCCCTCTGCCCCTTTCGTCGTGGCGACGACGGGTGTCCCAAGTGCCATCGCTTCCAGAATCTTCAGCCGTGTCCCGCTGCCCTGACGAAGAGGCACGACACAGACGTGGCTTGCCGCGACATACGCGCGGATGTCCGGCAACCAGCCGGTGAAGGCAATACCCGGCGTTGCTGTGAGACTATTGAGCGATGCGCCCTCCGTTTTTCCCGTGACGGCGAGCCAGGCACCGGGGATGCGCGCCCGAATACGAGGCAGGATGTCCGCCGCGAAGAAGGCGACGGCATCGCGGTTCGGTGCGTAGGTCGGCGATCCGCTATAGATTAGGCGTCGCGCGTCGCGCGTCGGCAGATCCGGCTGGTCTATGAGTGTTACGCCGTTGGTGACGATGGCGACACGCTCGGCATGCGTAGTGATCGCACGAAGCAGGGTGGCTTCTCGGGCTGAGGTCACGAAGATACCCGCGCAATCAGCAACAAGCGTCCGCATGAAATTACGGTATTTCCAGCCCGTCAGTGCTGCACGCAGACGACGCCATATGCTGGCTGCATTCCGGACTGCGTCCGCATAGCGTGACGGCTCAACCTCGTCAACGAAGACCGCAACTGAGCGGGCGACCTTCCCCCCGTAGTATGCGGCCAGTTCGCCACAGATTACGGCATCGCATTCTCCTGCGGCGATCCGGCGTTCGAGCAACGCCGTCACTGTGGGGTTATACGTGGCAATATAACTACGGGGTGTGACATGGAAAAGGCGCAGCCAACCGCCCCCGCTACGCGGCGAAAATACCGGGACCGTGATCGTTGTAATCGAACGGCAAAGTTGGCGTAGCGGTGCTGGATCGTCCGCCGCTGCCGGTTCCGCGCTGAGCACGATAAGGTCAACGCTATGCTCGCGCGCCAAGGCGCGGATGATCGCCAACGTCCGCATCTTCACGCCATTGTCGGCCGGATATGGATGCCAGAATGAGACAAAGGTTATCTGCATCGGATATTCACCACACAACCCGGCTGATGCCCGTTTTGCCCAGTGCGGCGTCGAGAATGCCGCGCATAAGCGCCTGCTCGCGCCGCCAATCACGCCGCTGAAGTAGGTCAAGCCCTGTCCGCACCAGTCCCCAGAGAGTCCAGGAGAGGGCGAGTGGCTGGCGATACCATGGGAGATGGGTCCGCAGAAGCAGGAGACGGTTACGCGTCAGGTAGTATAGGACGCGTGGGCTGGGTTGCTCATCGCCACGCGACACCTTATGGTAGAGTACTGCTTCCGGAACGACGCGCGTGCGATATCCAGCCTTCTGGGCACGCACGCACCAATCCACCTCCTCCCAGTACATAAAATAGCGCGGGTCGAAGCCCCCGATTCGGCGGATTGCCGCGATAGGAATGAGCATCGCGCATCCGACAATGAACGGGACATCCGCCGCCGGCGCTGGCGCGCCTACTTCCGTGCCGATACCGATATTCCTCGTGTAACCGCGCCGCCAGTCTATCGTCCCGCCGGCGCACCAGATGATCCGTGGTTCGTCGGCGTAGCGCACTTCGGGGCCAATCACGGCCCTGCTGTCCATTGCCTCGTATTCCGCGATGAGATGCGTCAGCATTTCCGGCGTGGCGATCGTGTCATTATTGAGCAGGAGGACCGCATCGCTATCTGTTTGTCGCCGGATTGCATCGAATCCGACATTGTTCCCCGCGGCATATCCGAGATTCGTTCCCGTTTCAAAGATCGTCACATCGGGGTACGCCGCACGGATAGTGGCGACGGACTCATCGGTCGAACCGTTATCAATGACGACGATCTCGGTCGGGTGGGTCATCGCACGCACGGATGCGACACAAGCGAGGGTGTCCGCGCAACGGTTCCAGTTCAGGATCATCGTGATAACCCGTGTCATGCCTCATTGCTCCTGATACCGAAACGGTGAGCGACTGCGCAACAGCACTTAATCAGAGGATGCCCCTTAGGCACGCGAACTTTCGTCTGCGTCTCAAGCGTACGCGATGGACCTGACACGGCGGTGACAAGCGCCGAGTCTTCGCCTGCGAAAGTGGTCAGTCTGAACGCGGTCATGCTGGAGCGATGGATTCGGCCCGATCAGCGTGTGCGGCAGTCTTGTTCCCTGCTCCCATCGTCGCTACGAGTTTCTGAATAAAGTAGGGATCGCCGACGGACCACGGTTGGTCCAGGTACTGGCGCAAGTCCGTTTCCTGAAGGACATACGCTTTCGCGAGAAAGAGTTGCCACGCGACATCCGGTGGGAGAAATGCGTTCTCGCCGCCCATTGTCTGGTCGCCCCAGGCGAGATACCACGTCGGCAAATTCTCCGTTGCGGTCGCTTCGGCCACGTATGCGGTAACGGCATCACGGCTGTGATCGCGGAGATATGCGCCGACTTCCGGCGTGAGATAGGAAAAGACGGAATAGGAGACGGCGTGGGAATTGCTTCGGCGACTGTCGGCCGTCTTGACGAAGGCACTGAAGTCGGCGCCGGACTGGAGACCGCGTACGGCGAGATCGGCGGCGGCTTGCGCCTCTGGCTCGTGACCGAGATGCCGCGCGATGCGCGCGAACCCGATCACGCCGCCGATCTGCCCATAGGTGTCGGGAACGCCGCGTGCTGCGAACGCAGTGTAAAGGGCAGATGCCGTTGGCCACCGCCCCTGGACGTATTCCCAATCATCTGTCGCGTTGGCATACGCCCAGAGCGCGTAGAGGTTGTCAATCGGGGGGCGAAGCGGGGGCCAGAGGTTATAGGTCATGTCCGGGGGGAGCGCGAACCGCTCGCGGCGTACCCCACGATAATAGACTGACCCCTCGGACGGTTTCGCTGATGTATATGCTCCACCTATTTCGAAGGCATCAATCGGGTATGCGTCGAGTTCCGCACGCAGATAGGTGCGGAGGCTCGCCTGCTTATCGGGCGGGAGCAATGGGTAGGCCTGGCTAAGGGCGAGGATGGCGTCCGCCGGATTGAGCCAGGCAAGCATATAGGGGGCGTATTTCGCCCCGCCGAGATCCCACGGATAGGATCCGCTCGCGAAGCCGACGCCACCGATCAGCGGGAGGGGCGCGAGATGCCCCGCCTTCACCATCTGCCCTACTTCGCTCGCGAGGCGTTCCCGCAGATCCGCAGGAACATTCGCCGGAAGCGGCGGGATTGTCCAGACATAATCGGACTCGCCACCGGTGGCGATGGATGCGGCGGGCGGCCCGCCATTGGCGGGGAGAGCGACACGCGCATTCCCCGCCGGAACCGGGAGATCGGCGGGTTGCGTCGGCGGTAGCGGCGAACCGGGCGCCGAGCGTGATTGAAAGGGACGCATCATTCCCGCCCCGATGATGATCGAGAGCAGGAACACCGCAACGCTCAAACCAGCGATCCGCCGTTGGCGATATACCTGCCATTCCGAGGATGTTCGCGCCCCGCTCATGATGTGCCGCCGATCGCAATGACCGCGCCGCCACTCAGTCGCCAGAACAGGAACCCGCCCGCACTGACGACCGGGCTGTTGGCGACGCCCGCGCCGAGATAGAAGTGCGCATCGTCGGGTGGGAAGCGAGAGAATTGCGGGGGTGATGAGTAGACGGTGACACCGCCGGAGGGATAGCGCGGCGTCTGCACATTACGGTATTCGATGCCGAGATGGAAGGTTGCTCCGGTCGCCAGGTCCACGCCTCCTGCGGCCTCAAACTCGCTCTGGATGAGGCGCGTACCGGCGCGGGTGATGACTCCGCCTTCATCGGTGATGAGCCGGAACGGCCAGACGCCTTCAATTCTCCCGTGATCGTCATTCGAGAGCGGGACGGGTGCGATCGCGCCGTCGCGGAGATCCATCGTGCCGAAATCTGCTGACCAGCGCGCTTCCCACGTTTCACCGGCACGGACGCGGTAATTCTGCCGCGTGGAGTAGAGGACGAGCAGCGTACCATCGGTACTGAGTACCGGGGGAGCCGGCGGCAGATTGTCTCCACCAACATAGAGGACTGGAGCGGTGAATGCCCGTTCGCCGGTTGCCGTATTGAGTGCATGAAATGTCTGGTGATCTGGATGCTCGTCCAGATACTGGCGGATCGCCGCTTGCTCATCCGCGATGCTCTTCCCCTGGAGGCTGTCGAGGAAGTGGCCCTCGGACCCCGCCCACAGATCGCCGAAGTAATAGGCGGGCATCGTCCGGAAGACGACAAGGCCCGCGTCATCCGCGACGACGGGCCAACCGGCGCGGAACCCTTGCCCTGCGAGCTGCTTCTGCCAGCGAAGGGCGCCAGAATGCAGGTCGAGGGCGAACACCTGGCTGTTTTCCGCACCGATATAGACGAGATGCTGACGCTCCGAGTAGGCCGCGCTCATCGTAATCGGCGCACCGCTCGCGAACGACCAGCGGATCGCTCCCGATTTGGCATCGAGCGCGTAAAAGAGGCCATCCCGTGAGCCGACGGTAACAATATCATCCACAACGAGGGGCGCCGCCCAGATACCGCCGTTCGTCGCATATGTCCACTGCTCTGCGCCCGTCGCCACATTGTAGGCATGGATGAGACCATCCTGCGATCCGACAAAGATCGTGTCCCCCGCGATCGCCGCAGTGCCGAGAATGGCGCCCCCCGTTTGCGCGTGCCACAGGTCCGCACCGGTGTCGGCGGCGATCGCGGCGAGCCTGCCGTCGAGGGTGCCGACGAAGATGCGTCCGTTCGCGACGACAGGTTGCACATTGCCGCCGATTCGCAGCGTGTTTGGCCCCTGCGTGGTATTCCATCCCCACCGTATTGCATATGGGCCACCCGCCACGCTCGCTCCGCCGCCTGTGCGCTGCGCATCGTGCGCGAGCGTCGGCCAATCATCGGCGGCGGCGGCGTGCAGGCTCACGCCTTGCCATCCGCTCGTCGGTCCACTCGTGAAGGCGACGACGAGCAAGAGAACAGATGCGAGAAATTGCATGCACTGACCACGCTTCGTCCGTGTGGCAGAGGTGTAGGGGTGTGTCACCGTACCATCCATACGCCGTGTTTCCGTCATGTATCCCCACGGGCCTCCGGTGTTCCGTTCTTTTTCCGGCCGCTTGTATCTCTCTTTATATGCCGTTGACATGCGGAAAAAGCAATGGATTGGGGCAATGACTGACAACGTTGTCAGTCATTGCCCCAATGCCGCGTTTGGCAGCCCTTGCTTGCCTCACATACGTCAGATTGCGCTACAGTGACCCGCGGCATATACTAGGTATACGACTGTTAGTGCATTCGTGCCCATCTTCTCGGTCGAAAACGAAAGCCCTGTTGCATCGCCGGGATTGGGAAGAAAGAGAGTCGCGTGCTTCGTCAATGCAATAGATGGCGCAAAATGCCGCCGCGTTTGCCGCGTCCTCTGGTGTTTGTTGTCGCGTTCTTGTTCGTTACGTGTATGCCGATGAGCGGCTCTGCCGTTGTGAAGAGTCAACCGCCCGCCATTGGGCAGGCCGCTCCCTCTTCATCCGGATGGACGCAAGATGGGCACGATGCGGGCCGGACCGGATACACGCCGGACGAGCCGTTCGAGCCGTGGACCCTCGCCTGGACGTGGAACGGCCCGGATGCGAGTGGCGGCACCGGCAATCATTTCTATAATGCCCCCCCGGAGGCGCGGACCGTCACCGGCGGCGGTGCGCTCTACGCCCCCGCCGGCACGTGGGGCATCTATGGTCTGTCCGAGGCGACCGGCGCCCCGCTGTGGCATCTGGCCGCACCCGCCTTCAACGCCACGCCCGCCTACGACCCGGTGACTGGCGCGGTTTTCGCCGGCGGAGCAGACGGAAACCTGTACAAGATCGCCGCCTCCACGGGTCGCGTGGTGCAGATCTATGCCGCCGGAAGCCCGATTAACAAAGCGGTCCTTCTTGTCGGCGCTTTCGCCTATGTGGTGACCGATAGCGGTCAGTTGCACAAGGTCAGCACGGCGACGATGACACAGGCGTGGGTGTACGCGGCGAACTCGCATGGTGATACACCGCCGTCATACTCTCCCTCGCGCGATGTCATTATCTACGCGACGGCGGATTTGTCCGTCCATGCAATCGAAAACGTCGCCGGGGCGCAGCGGTGGGGAGTGAAACCTTCCCCGAACCCCGCGCAATTTCCTTACACGTTCAATCGCGCGTGGCCCGTCATTGCCGAACAGCACGGTATTGTCTTCCTCCGCATGCAGCTCGACAAAAGCTTCATGAGCGACTACCCCAGTGCGGGCGGCATCTATCCGAATACCAATGCCGCGGTGCGCGCCTATCTGAATGCGCACCCCAACCACAAGAATCTCTTCGCTCTCAGCCTGGATGATGGGACAGAGAAGTTCATCCCCGCCGTTGGATACGGAAGCACCGAGGATTTCATCAATGGCGAGGCGTATGGGGTGATGGGCTCGCAGCCGGTGGTGAAGGTCTGGCCGGGCGGCAACGAGGTTGTCTACATCCACTTTCGCGACGGCCAGAGTAATCCGCCGGATTACCGGTGGGATGGGAATATGGGGGAGATGGTGCTTGATGGCACGACGATCCCAGGGATGGCCGCGGGGGACCTTCGCTTCATCCGCATGTCCCGATACAACGGCTATGGAGGGAGTGCGTACGTCTATCTCACGGACGAACAGGAACCCCTCACCGTCGCGGGGAATACTATCTTCCAGGCGCACTGGGGTGCCAGTGAGAGCGTGATGATTACGGATCGGTCAAGTGCGCGGGGCCTGTCCTACGCGAACCCAATCGGAACGACGAATCATCCAACCGTGATCCGCCAGCAAACCGCGTGCACCGACAAGAATACAACGACCCACTGGACGCAATGCGGACTCACGATGTACCAGGACGGACGATACTGGGATGGGCCGGGCTTCTGGGAGTATTGGAATGTCGTTGCACCGCCCGGCTCGCCACAGCCGAATGCGTACAGCGCCGGCTTCCTGCCGCGCTACACATACGTGAGCGACGGGTTGATCGTCGTTGAGGGGAATGGAGGGGAGCTGTTCGTCCTCCATTACAGCGGTACCCCGGTTCCACCCGCGACGCCGATCGGGGTGCACGTCACGGGCGCGACCACCTCCTCGGTCAGCTGGGGTTGGTCCAACCCCGACCCGACTGCCAATGTGGAGGTCAGCGACGGTGCCACCGTCACCAGCCTCGC
>JAICJW010000100.1 GCA_025928215.1 Chloroflexia bacterium
CCCCCGGCACCCGCCCGCCCGCATCGCGTTTGCCCCACCAAACCCCCCCCCCTCCAAACCTCCTCATTCCCCCCCCCCTCCTGGCCGCCCACCCAATGGCGCGGGGCCGGGGGTGAGGCTCCCCCTACGCCAGCACCGGCATACGGATGGCGGCGTGTACGTGTCCCATGCCGTCCGCGATCTGGCGGAGGACTTCGGGGAGAATCGCCTGCGGGCCGTCGCAGAGCGCCTGCGCCGGGTCGTGGTGGACTTCGACGATCAGGCCGTCCGCACCGGCGGCGATGGCGGCGAGCGACATCGGCGCGACGAGCGCACGGCGGCCCGTGCCGTGCGACGGGTCCACGATCACCGGCAAATGCGTCAGGTCTTTGAGGAGCGGCACGGCGGTCAGATCGAGCGTGAAGCGGACAATCGGATCGAAGCCGCGAATGCCCCGCTCGCAGAGCACGACATCCTCATTCCCCTCCGCCAGCACGTATTCCGCGCTCATCAGCCATTCCTCAATCGTCGCGGAGAAGCCGCGCTTGAGAAGGACGGGCCGGCCGCTCCGCCCCGCCTTCCGCAGCAGCGGGAAGTTCGACATGTTGCGCGCGCCGATCTGGAGCATGTCCGCGTACTCGGCGACGACCCCCACCTGATCCGGCTCCATCACTTCGGTGACGATGGGCAGGCCCGTCTCCTCGCGGGCGAGGGCGAGCAGTTGCAGCCCCTCGACGCCGAGGCCCTGGAAGGAGTACGGCGAGGTGCGTGGTTTGTACGCGCCGCCCCGGAGCATCACCGCGCCCGCTTCCTTCGCTGCCCACGCCGTCTTCAGCAGCGGCTCGCGCCCCTCGACGACACACGGCCCCGCGATCAAAATCGGCGTCTCGCCGCCAATGGCCACATTGCCGATCCGGACAATCGTGCGCGCCGGGTGGAACTCGCGCGAGGCGAGTTTGTACGGCTTCGAGATGCGGATCACCATCTCGACACCCGGCAGCCCCTGCACGCGGTCGAGCAAATCCTGCGAGGGCGCGCCGCCGAGCACGCCGATGACATTCCGCTCCGTCCCCTCGATCACCCGGTAGCCATGCCCCGCCGCCGTAATCGTGCTCAGCACATGCTCCAGCGCCCGCTCATCCGTCCCCGTCCGCATCTGTACAATCATCGGGTCCCCTCCTTGCCCTTGCGCTATACCTGGTATCGCACATGTCACCATCAGTTTCGCCCCTCGATTGCTTCCCCGCCGCGCGCCGACGCACAAAAAAACAGCGGGCCACGTGTGCCGCTGCGTCCGCCGGTGCTGTCATCGCGTTCGGGTCAGGTTCGCTCGGTCAGCGCTTCCTCCCCGGCCGACAACACCGGCGGGGTAAAATAAAACGCATAAAACCAGTCGGGGCGAACCATCTGCTTTATCACGCTATGCACCGTAGCAGACGCCGCAGGGAAAGTCAATCCCTTGCGAAAGGGGCGAGCCGGCGCATTCATCGTCGCCTCATGCGGCCCTACGGGGATGGCGCTCACTGGCCGCCAGATGCCGAGGGAGGACGGCGATCGAATGCCCCGTTCGTAAATTGCCCCGCGTGTTCGACGGCCCGGGGCATCGTCTCATTCGCGGTCGTCGCGGCGAATGCGCCATTCGCAAATTGCCCCGCATGCCCGATCATCGCAAGGGTCGCGATACTCGGCGTTGTCGCGGCGTATGCCTGCAGGGTGACTGGCGCGGCGTCCGGGGCGGTGACCTGATAGGCGCCCATATCAATGGGGGCATCATTGGGCGCGGGCGTGCCATAGGGGCGCCAGCCAACGTAGGAAACCCAGTCTGTATACGTCGTGCGGACGACTCCGCCGCCGAGTGCGGAGAGCATCGTTCCGTCGCCGAGCGAGATACCGACATGACCATATGGGCTGGAACGCTGGTCGAAGAAGACGAGGCTCCCCGCCGGGGCCGGGCCGCGGTAGATCGGGCCGCTGAGCGCGTCGAGGATGGCGCTCCCATACCGTGTGTACGAGACGCCCGCCTCCGCGAGGACGTTATCGGCAAACATTTCGCACCATCCGACCCACGGCACGCCGTCCGGCCGATAGTATTCGCCGTAGTGGCGAAGCGCGGTGCGGGCGATCACGGCGTTCCCGCCGACACCCGGATTGTCGAGTATCCGCAGGCCGGAAAGGTCCAGCGTCGGCCCCGGCGGTGGGGGTGGCGTGGCGGGGATATTCGTCGGCGCAACGAGCGGAGTAATGATGGGCGGCGATGAGGCGGACGCGGCCGGCGTCCGGGATGCCAGTGGGAGCGCCGATGGGGTAGGTGTGACCGGGGCCGACGTCGTTGTCGCGGTCGGTGGCGGCGTGATCGTCGGGGATGCATGAACCGTTGTCGCCGTACGTGACGGCGTCGCGGAGGGCGTCGGCGATGCGGTGGCGCGAGGCGTCGCGGTCGGTGTCGGCGTTGGCGGGGGAGTACTCGTGTGCGATGCCGTCGGTTTCACGGTCGGCGTTGGCGGAGGGGTATTCGTGCGTGTTGCGGTCGGTTCCACGATCGGTGTCGGCGACGGAGTACTCGTGTATGTTGCCGTCGGTGCCACAGTCGTCGCAGTGGCGGGGGGAGCGGTCACGGTTGGCACCGCCGACGCCACCTTGACCGTCGCGGTGGCGGGGGTCGCAGCGACCGCATGAGGCAGTGAACCGACGCAGGCGATCACCCCCGCGATGAAGAGCGGTGCGACCGCACGGCGGAATTTGGGCAGCAAATACGAGGACCGTTGAGAGTCCACTCGATTTATCGCTTGGAATGGCACCACATTCGTCCCCGACGTTTCCGCAAAAACCGTCCCCACCCCAACATTAACGTGTGACACATGCCATACGTTACGTCAATACGAGGGATCTGTCGAGCAATTGTGAGAAAAGTGTTCGTACATACGGTGCGGCAACGCACACGATTCGCCCCCGTACAGTACAATGCCTCCACGAGAGACAGGAGGAAACCGCATGGTGACGATTCATCTCCGGCTCCGAACGCTGATCGTTTTCGCGCTTGTCGTGCTGGCGGCCTACGTCATCTGGACGGTTCTCTTTGACGTCGTACTGCTCCTGCTGGTCAGCGCCATCTTCCTCGCCGCGCTCGAACCAATCGTCGAGCGGATCGAGCGCTCCGGCCTGCCGCGCGGCGTCGCCGTCCTGACCCTCATGCTAATCATCGCTTCCGCCGTCGCGCTCGTCGGGTTCCTTGTCGTCCCCGCACTGTTTACGCAGATCACGGACCTCGTCTCCAATCTGCCGAACATGGTGGATCGGCTGCGGACCCTGCTGCAACAACGCGGGTTCGGCGATCAGTTCAACAGCCAGTTGGATCAGTTCAAGGTGCCGGGCAACCTCACCCGCCATGTCCTCGGCGCGAGTACGGCGGCGCTCAGTTTCCTCGTCGCTGCGCTGACCGTCGTGATCGTCACGACCTATCTGATCCTCGATGCCCGCCGCATGGATCAGCTACTCTATGACAAACTGCCGCGCAAATATCATCATCACGCGCGCTACATGCTCGCCACGCTTCAGGAAGTGGTTGGCGGCTACATCCGGGGGCAGGTGCTGACCTCCGCGATTATCACCGGCTTTGCGCTCGTGCTGCTGCTCGTGCTGCGCGTCCCAAATCCGCTTCCGCTCGCGCTGATCGCCGGCGTGGGCGATGTCATCCCGGTGATCGGTGTCGTCGTGATCGTCGCGCCACTGTCGCTGGCCGCGCTGACTGTTTCCGTGCAGGCGAGTATCATCGTCGCGGTTGCGATGGTCGTCTATGTCTGGGTGGAGAACAACATTCTCGTGCCGCGCATCTATAGCGAGACGCTCTCGCTCCCGCCGCTGGTGATCTTCCTGTCACTGATCGTCGGGGGCAAGTTGCTCGGCTTCGCGGGCGCGCTCCTCTCGCTGCCGCTCGCCGCCGCGCTCCGCGTTGCCATCGCTTATGCCTGGGATATTCACACCGGGCGCGTCCCGCTGGAGATTGAGGAGGAAGAGGATCCCGAATCACTCGCGCAGGCCGATACGCACGCGGACCGCACCATCGCCTCGACGGTTGCGTGAGCACTGCGTTCAGAACGGGCCAATACATGAACCGCCGAGGGAAACAGAGGGAACGCGATGAGACAGCGCAATCTTTTTTCTCTGCCCGGCGTCCTGGCGGTTTGAAATGTGTACGCATCCATGAGGGAGGGATGTTCATGAGCGAGCGGTGGACGGATGTGCGGGTGGCGGTGGTGCAGGCAGCGCCGGTCGTAATGGAGCGGGAGGCGACGATTGAGAAGGTCGCCCAACTGACGCGGGAGGCGGCGGCGAATGGCGCGCGACTCGTCCTCTTTCCGGAGGCGTTCGTGCCTGCCTATCCACGCGGGCTGAGTTTCGGCGTCGTGGTCGGCGGGCGCACCGACGCCGGGCGGCGCACCTGGGCGCGCTACAACGCGAACGCCATCGAGGTACCGAGCGCAGCGACCGACGCGCTGGGCCGCGCGGCGCGGGAATCAGGCGTCTATCTCGCCATTGGCGTGATCGAGCGGGACCGTGTGAGCGGCGGCACGCTCTACTGCACGCTCCTCACCTTCGGGCCGGATGGGCGACTCCTGGGCAAACACCGCAAACTGAAGCCGACCGCCGGGGAGCGCCTGATCTGGGGCGAGGGAGATGGCAGCACGCTGCCCGTCTTCGATACCGAGATTGGCAAGATCGGCGGGCTGATCTGCTGGGAGAACTACATGCCGCTCGCCCGGATGGCGATGTATCGCAAGGGCGTCGAACTCTACCTCGCGCCGACGGCGGACGCGCGGGAGACCTGGCAGGCGACATTGCAGCATATCGCGCTCGAAGGGCGCTGTTTCGTCCTCGGCTGCAACCAGTACGTCACGAAGGCAATGTACCCCGCCGATCTGGAAGGGTTGGAAGACCTCGCGGATGCGCCCGACGAACTCTGCCGGGGCGGCAGCGCGATCATCTCGCCGCTCGGCGCGTATCTCGCGGGGCCGCTCTACGGCGCGGAAGGCATTCTCTACGCCGATCTGTCGAGCAGCGCGATTGCCGAGGGAAAGTTCGACTTCGATGTGATCGGCCATTACGCCCGCAACGACATCTTTTCCTTTGCCGTCAATGAAGCGCCGCAAACGAGCGCGACCGACATCCGGGACGCCGAGGCAGTGCGCGATGTACAGGAGGAAACCCTCCACCTCCGCTGATCGCGGCAAATGCGTATCGAGTCCGCAGCCGGTACGCCGTCACCTCTGCCCGCACACGTGGTGCGGGTAAAAAGGAGTGAGGGATGCACGTCTTTCTGGAAACCGAACGATTATGGTTGCGCCGGTTCACCGAGGCCGATGTGGACAACCTCTTCGACCTCGACAGCGACCCCGATGTCATGCACTTCATCACCGGCGGCAGAACGACACCCCGCGCGGTGATCCAAGATGACATCCTGCCCGCGTTCCTCCGCTACTACGAGCGCTTCGCGGGATATGGCTTCTGGGCGGCCGTTGAGAAGTCCAGCGGCGAATTTCTCGGCTGGTTCCACTTCCGGCCACCGGACGGCGCCAGTGCCGACGAAGCCGAACTCGGCTACCGGCTGCGGAAATCAGCGTGGGGCAAGGGGTACGGCACCGAGGGATCGCGCGCACTGATCCGCACGGGCTTCACCGCGTATGGCGTGCGGCGCGTGGTCGCCTCGGCAATGGCGGTCAACACCGCCTCCCGACGGGTGATGGAGAAGGCGGGCCTGACGCTGATCCGGACCTTCCGCCAGGACTGGCCGGATGCCATCGAGGGGGCGGAGCACGGGGATGTTGAGTACGCGCTTGAAAAAGCCGACTGGGAGCGGCAGGAAGCAGTAGCGCATCGCGAATCAGGCAGGCTCGCGGGCGCTTCTCATGCGGAGTGGAGGGGGCAGGGATGAGCACCGGAGGATTGTCCTCGGCGCGGCTCGGCCACATGCACGACGTGATGGCCGGGTATGTCGAGCGCGGCGACGTACCCGGCATCGTCACGCTCATCAGCAGACGCGGTGAAGCGAGAGATTCGCGACCAGTTACGGGACCAATTCCACCACCGGGGCGTCCGCGGTCCTTGACGAGGCGACGGGCGGACAATGGAACCACCCGCCCGCCTTTCCGTCCGGTGCCGGGGGGCTGGTCTCGACCGTAGACGACTATCTCGCCTTCGGCCAGATGATGCTGAACAAGGGAACGCACGGACGCGAGCGCATCCTCTCGCGGCCTTCGGTCGAGGTCATGACCACCGACCAGCTGACACCCGCGCAGAGGGCAGCAACCGGCATTCTCCTCGGTGACAATCGCGGCTGGGGCTTCGGCATGTCCGTGATTATCCGGCGCGACGATCTCTCGGCAACACCCGGGCGATTCGGCTGGGAGGGCGGCCTCGGTACGGCCTGGGCATCGGACCCCGCGGAGGAGATGGTGGCGATCCTGATGACCCAGCGTGCCATGGATTCCCCCAGCGCTCCGGCGCTCTATAGCGATTTCTGGACGTTGGCCTATCAGGCGATTGACGATTGAGGCAGCGCCTGGCGCAAGGATCGGGGTGCGGGAGAGCGATTTTTATCGTCGGCGTTTGCAGCGCTCGTTGACCGCCGGTATCATCATTGTCACTACGTCCCCATTGCCTACATTCGCGTCGGGCTGACCGCCATCGCGCACCCGTTCGGGAAAGGAGCATCCGATGTTCGATCCCTATCTCGGCACTACCGAAGGCGTCTACCGCCTGCATGACGGCGCGGTCGAGCCACTCGGGCTTGCATCAGAACGCATCTGGGCGATCCATGCCTGGCGCGATCGCGGCGATTGCACGATTCTCGCCGGGTCCTACGGCAGGGGAATGTATCGCAGTACGGATGGCGGCGGCGCCTGGTTGCCCGCCAACACCGGGCTGACCGCCTCGGCATTCCGCTGCATTACCCCCGATCCGCTCCATCCCGGCGCGATCCTCGCCGGCACCGAGCCGGGGCGCATCTTCCGCAGCGAGGATGACGGTGCGACGTGGCGCGAACTGACAGGGATCACGCGGATCGAAGGACACACGCAGTGGTTCCTCCCCTATTCGCCGCGTGCCGGAGCGGTGCGCAACATCTACGCCCCGCCCGACAGCACCGGCCATCTCTTCGCCTCGGTCGAGGTTGGTGGCCTGCTCACGAGCGACGACGGCGGCGAGACGTGGACGTGCGAGCCGGTAATCGAGGACGATGATATCCATTTCATCACCGGCCATCCGCACCAGCCCGACCTTCTCTACGCCGCGCTCGGCTATGCGGCGCTCCCGCACCACCGGAACGACGATGCCCCGCGACGGTTCGGCGGCATCGCCCGCTCGCGGGATGGCGGCGTGACCTGGCAGAAATTGGAGAGCGACTACACCCGCGCGGTGCTCGTCCCGCCCACGCGGTCCGATCTCGTCCTGGCCGCACCGGCGCCGCAAGTCGGGCGCAACGGTCGGATTGTCGTGTCGGCGGACGGCGGCGAGACGTGGGAACCGGCCAGCGCGGGCCTCGACACACCGATGCCCGATATGGTGGAGGTATTCGCCGCCGCGCCGGACGGCACCGTCTGGGCGGTCTGCTCCGGCGGTCGGCTGCTCGTCGCGACGCCTGGCGAATGGGCATGGCGCTCGGCGTTGCCCGCCGATACCGCGCTCAATATCCAATCAGTCACGTTCGTACCGCGTGAACCGTAAAGGGGACGAAGCCGGTCGCTGGTGTTGATCGCGAGCGTCCCTTCATTCCTCGCCCCAGATATGCGCTCGCGCAATTGACACAACACGCGCGCAATCGTACCATGATCGTGAAATGATAATAGCCGCTAGGGGTGCCGGATGAGTCCGGCTGAGAGCGAAGCCCGCTAATGCTTCGAACCCTCGGAACCTGACCTGGGTAATTCCAGCGGAGGAAAGCGCGAAGATGGCTGCCAAGCCGCCGTGTGCCGACCTCCCCCGGGTTCGCCTGGGCGGCTTTTGGATTTTTTCGCCCCCCCTCCCCTTGGCCCTACGCAATTGGGGAGGGGCCGGGGGTGAGGTTTCCGATGCGCAGTCCGCTGGGCGTATTGGGGGAAGGGGTTCGCCGCCATGGATTGCCGCTCGCGGTGCTGATCGGGCTGGTGATCCTCTGGGAAGGGTGGGTGCGGCTGTTTCACGTGGACCCGCACGAACTGCCCGCGCCGTCGCGTATCCTCGGCGCGTTCCACGAGCAGGGGAACCTCTATGTGGACAATACATGGCGCACCCTGCAGGAGACGGCAATCGGTTTCGCCGTCGCTGTCCTCACCGGGCTTTTCTTCGCCTTTGTGATTGACGCGACGGCACTCCTCCGGCGCGCGGTCTATCCGCTCCTGATCGGCTCGCAGACGATCCCGATCATCGCCATCGCCCCCTTACTGATTATCCGTCTCGGCTTCGGACTGGCGCCAAAGATCGTCATCATCGTGCTTTACTGCTTTTTCCCGATCGTCGTCAGCACCGTGGACGGCCTGCGCGCCGCTGAGCCGGAGATGCTCAACCTGCTCCGGGCGATGGGCGCGAGCCGGTGGCAATTGCTCCGCGTCGCCCGCATTCCCGCCGCCATGCCGGGCATCTTTAGCGGTGTCAAAATCGCCGCGACCTATGCCGTGACGGGCGCGGTCGTCAGTGAGTGGCTGGGCGGCAGCAAAGGATTGGGCGTCTCGATGATCCGGGCGCAAAAGTCCTTCGCGCCGGACAAGGTCTTCGCCGCCGTCTTCATCGTCATGCTGCTCACGCTCATGCTCTTTCTCATCATTGATCTCGTCGCTCGCTTGTTGATGCCGTGGTACACCGCCACGCGGAAGGAGTATTCGGAATGACCGACTGGAATGTCTCGCTCGCTGCTGACCGCCTGCACCGCCGCCGCTTCCTCACCCTCGCCGGTGGCGCAACCGTGACCGCCATCCTCGCCGCCTGCGGCGGGAGCAACAACCCGACCGCGACGACCGCGCCGACCCCCGCCCCGACCAACGCGGCCGCGTCGGCCGCCGCGACGACCGCACCGACCACCGCACCGGCGACCACCGCGAGCGCGGCATCCGCAGTCGCGACGACCGCACCGTCGGTAGCCTCCGCTGCTGCACCGACGAAGGCCGCATCATCCGTCGCCGCCTCCACCGCGCCCGCTGCGTCAGTGAGTGCGGCCGCGACGACCGCAGGCAGCGCGCAGAAGGTCAGCGTGATGCTCGACTGGGTGCCGAACACGAACCACACCGGCCTCTACGTCGCGCGGGAACGCGGCTACTTTACGCAGCAGGGGCTGAACGTCGAAATCCTGCCGCTCGCCGAGGGGGGCAGCGTCGAGGAGATCGTCGGTAATGGCAAAGTACCGTTCGGCATCTCTTCGTCCGAACCGCTCGCCAAGGCGCGCTCCGAGGGCATTCCTATCGTCTCCATCGCACCAATCATCCAGCACAACACCTCCGGCTTCGCCTCGTTGAAGAAGGCAAATATCGCCCGCCCGAAGGATTTTGAGGGGAAAAAGTACGGCTCGTACGGTTCTCCGACAGACAAGGCGCTGATCGGCAAATTGATGCAGACGGATGGCGGCGATGTGAGCAAGGTGGAGTTCGTCGAAATCGGCGATTCGGATTTTCTCACGCTGGCGGCGAAGGGGCAGGTGGATTTTGCCTGGGTTTTCGAGGGGTGGGAAGTGATTGACGGCAGATTGCGCGGGCTGGATCTCAATTACTTGCCGCTCACCGCGTACCCGCAGGTCATCCCCGATTATTACACGCCGATCTTCATCACCAATGAGGAGATGACACAGAAGAGCGGCGATCTCGTCAAGAAGTTCCTCGCCGCGACCGCGAAGGGATACAACGACGCCATCGCCGACCCGAAGAGCGCCGGTGACATCCTCGCCAAGGCGACGCCGGAGACGAGCACGAACCTCATCCAGCAGAGTCAGGCGTATCTCGCCAAGCAGTACAAGGCGGACGCGCCGCGCTGGGGCGATCAGAAACCGGCGGTCTGGCAGGGCTTCGGTACATTCATGACCGAGCAGAAACTGCTCGCCAAGCCCTTCGACCCAAGCAAGGCGTTCACGACGCAGTTCCTGCCGTAGGACGGTTCGGCGTTCGAGGTTCGGTGAAGGATTCCGGCTTCACGTCGAATCTCGAACGCCGAACGCCGAACTCCCCTCCATTTCACGCAGGGCGAGCCGCTTCATGTGGCCGAGGAGGGCGGCGCTGCCGTTAAGGCGCTGCGGTGTGAGGACTTTGTGCAGACCCATCTGAAAGAAGACGTCGCCCGGTGTGCGGAGCACTTCTTCCGGCGTCGCGCCCTTCAGACCGAGGCCGAGGATCGCCGCGAAGCCGCGCACGGTCGGCGAGACCTCCGGCACCTCGAAAGCGTACACCATCGTGCCGTCATGCAGTTCCGCATGGACGAAGAGCGGCGTCGCGCACTCATGCACCGCTTCGAGTTCGTCGTGTTTGCCCTTGAGGGCATCCGGCACCTTGGGCATCGAGGCGGAATAATCGAGCAGTAATTCGAGTTTGTCCCGCCCCTCCACGCGCTGGAACATCGTGACGATCTTCTGCATCTGCGGGGGCAGGGCGGTCGGTGTATCGGCCATACTATTGGCTCCTTTATAGGTGCGGTGAATCACTCGTCATGCGGCGGACTGGCACTCCGGGCAGAGGCCGAAGAGTTCCAGCCAGTGGCCCTGAATACGGAAATGCGTCCGGTCACTCAGTTCGTGGGCGAGGGCGTCCACGGTGCAGCCGTCGAATTCGACGACGCGATGGCACTGGGTGCAGATCAGGTGGTGATGATGCCCCGGCGTCGTGTGGATATACTGGCTGCAATGCTCCTCATCGTGCAGGCGGCGGAGGTAGCCGAGCCGGGCGAGCGTATCCACCGTGCGGAAGACCGTCGCCCGGCCAATCCCCGCGATGCCGCGCAGTTGGTCGTAGAGGCCGTCCGCCGTGAAGCCACCCGGCGTCGCGAGGATCGCCTCCACGATGGCGATGCGTGGCCGCGTGACCCGGTACCCTTCGTCCCGCAACAAACGGATAATTTCTTCCCGGTTCGCCGTGCCGGTATCGAGGCTAATGCTCATCCCGCGCTCCTTCTCATCGCGGTCGCACCGGCGATGACGTCCGTTAAGTGTATCATCTTGAGCGGCTGAATTGACGCGCCATCGCGCTCAGCGTATCATCACGTCCGGCAGGGATGCGCGGGCATTGGTGAGGAGAAGGGGCAGACATGGCGGTACAGACAGCAGCGGCGGCGCGGCGGCCGGTCTATTCCAGTAGCCGTAATCGCAGCCCCTGGGATCACCTCCACGATCTGATCCAGCAGCGCAACCTCATCTGGGAGCTGACGGCCCGCAACCTCAAGGTTCGCTACCGCCGCTCCGTCTTCGGCTTTCTCTGGTCAATCCTCAACCCACTCTTCAATGCGCTCGTCTTGAACTTCGTCTTCAGCACCCTCCTCGGGACGCCAATCGAGCGATTTGGCCTCTTCATCACCGTCGGCCTCGTCGCCTGGAATGCCTTCGCCGGGTCGGTGTTGGAATCAATGAGCACGATCACCGGGTCGGCTCACATGGTCACGCGGGTGCGCTTCCCTGCATCGGTCCTGCCCATCTCCACCACGCTAACCAACATGATCAATTTCGTCCTCGCCACGCCGGCCATCCTGATTATGATGCTGGTCACACGTACGCCGCCCCATATTCAGATGGTCATGTATCCGTGGGCGCTTCTCTGTCTCTTCTGCTTCTCGCTTGGTATCGCTTTCCTGGCCGCCGCCACAAACGTCTTCTTCCGCGACACGCGCAACTTCCTCGATGTGTTGATCAGCCTCTGGTTCTTCCTCACCCCGATCATCTACAACCTCGATGCGGTCTTCGTCTCGCAGTGGGGGCAGCGGCTGGTCTACTGGCTCAACCCGATGGCATCAATCATTACGCTCTTCCGGCATATGTTCTATACCGGCTACTGGGACGCGCCAACCTTCGTGCTGCGTACGACCCTCGCGAGTGCCGCGGCAATGATCGTGGGATGGCTCTTCTTTCTCAAACTCTCCGACAGTTTCGTCGAGGAACTCTAAGAGCGCCGCGCCGGCGCTCCGCCACAACGCGATCCGATCATTCGCTACGCGGTAGCGCTCGCTGACGCGGGCGG
>JAICJW010000169.1 GCA_025928215.1 Chloroflexia bacterium
CGACGCAAGGCGGCGGACTTCGACGCGCTGCTGCCATTGGCGGCTTTTCTCCGCACGATGCCCGCGACAACGACGCTCGTCTTCTGGGAATCAGGCACACTGAATCTCTCTGCCCTCCCCACGCCGGTGCGCGAGACCCTGCTCTCCGGGACGGTCCACACTGCCAGCCTGCCCGCGCCGAATGAGCGCGACGCCTGGCTGCGCTGGATTCGCGACCGCGCCGTGCAGGAGGGCGCGAAGATCGACCGATCCGCCGCCGAAGCGCTCCTGAATGCCCTCGGCTCTGCCGCCATTGGCCCGACGGGCGCGCTGCGATTGGAGAGCGAGGTCGCTAAACTTGCGACGTACGCCCTGGACGATGGCGGCACGATCACCGCCGCGCATGTCGCGGCGCTCGTACCCGACGCGGCGGACGAGCAGACCTTCGCCTGGCTCGATGCGGTGATCGGCGGCAATGCGCGGGAAGCGGTAACGCGCACCGCACAACTGCTCGCCGCCGGTGAGGAGCCAATGCGGCTGATGGCGCTTCTTGCCAGCCAGGCGGGTTACCTCACCCGCGCAAAGCGACTCGGCAATGTGCCGCAGAACGACGCGGCAAGTCTGCTCGGCGTCGCGCCGAACCGTGCCTACCATTTGCTACGCGCGGCGCGCGGCGTGGATGCCGGGCGGATGGCCGCGGCGGTGCATGACCTCGCGGCGACGGATGAGGCGGTCAAGACAGGGATCGCGACCAGCGACGCGGACGCCCTCGTCTGGGCGGTCCTCCAGGTCGCGCACCTCGGCCCGCCCGGTCCCCCCTGGGACCATCGCACCGATCTTCCCTGAGATATTTAAACCGCAGAGGACGCAGAGAAGAAAGAAAGAGAAAGAGAGCAGTGACGGGGTTTGCCCCCAACGATCACTGTTTTTCTATTCTTCTTAATTTCTCTGCGTCCTCTGCGTCTCTGCGGTTCAGAAGGAAGCCGTTATTTGCCGAGGGCGTTGTATTTGGCCATCAAGCGGCTCTTACGGCGAGCGGCATTGTTGCGATGGATGACGCCCTTCGAGGCAGCACGGTCGAGCGCGCTGATCGCATCGCCGACAGCGGTCGCGGCGGTGGAGGTATCGCCCGCCTCAATCGCGGTGCGTGCGCGGCGCACATATGTCCGCGTCGCGGAGATGATCGGGCGGTTGCGCTGGCGGCGGCGCTCGCTGACCCGCATGTCCTTCATGGATGACTTAAGATTCGGCACGCGCTTCTCCTGCTTCTTTCTTTCCTCATCCGCACATGGCCGGATGCGACCGGAAACCCCTGACGACACGCCAACGCGGGCGCGTCTGGTAGACTATCACGGATGACGATTCCGTGCAAGCCGGATACACTACGCCGTCCGCCCGGTAATGCGAGCGGTGACGCGTATCGAGGAGACCGCTTGCGTTATGCAGATTGACGGGCCCGCGCCCGACCGGACGGCCGAGGCGCAGATCGAACAGACCCGGCGTATCAAATGGGTGCCGCGCCCCCCGCAGGCGAAGGCACGGCAGAAAAGCGCGGAGCCCCCCCTGCCGGAAGAGCGGGCGGCGCAGGGAAACGCGCCGCCCGGCACCCCGATTGCTGATCTCGATCCCGCCCCGCCACAGGAGTCGATGCCGATCATCAGCCCGCTGCCGCCACCTGCGGTACCACCCACCCCACGATCGGCGGTCGAAGAGACGCAGCCCATGGCGGTCGTCAGGCAGGCGCGCGCCGCGATGGGGCGGTCAGTGGCAGTCGTCGGGGTCGCCTTCATCGCGAACCGGGTGCTCGGCTTGCTGCGGGATGTGATCATCGCGGGCAAGTTCGGCACGCGCGCCGACCTCGATGCCTACTACGCCGCCTTCCGCATCCCCGATTTCCTCTTCCTCGTCATCGCCTCCGGCGCGTTCGGCGCGGCCTTTATCCCGATTTTCACCGGCCTGCTCGAACGCGACGAAGAGACCGCCGCCTGGGTGCTGGCGAGCAGTACCCTCAACACCGCCTTCTACGCCCTCACCGTTCTCTCGGCGATTGGCTTCCTCTTTGCCGGGCCACTCGTCCGCACGATTGTCGCGCCCGGCCTGACCACCGCGCAGCAAACCCTCGCGACAGACCTGACGCGTATCCTGCTTCTCCAGCCACTCTTTCTCGGCCTGGGGGGAGCGGCGATGGGCATCCTCAATGCGCAACACAAATTCCTCTGGCCCGCGCTCGCGCCTGTCACCTACAACCTCGGCATCATCTTCGGCGCACTCATCCTCGCCCCCCGCTACGGGGTAAAAGGGCTGGCCTACGGCGTCGTCATCGGCGCGGTCGGACACTTCCTGACGCAACTCCCCGCCCTCGCCCGCGTGATGCGCTACTACCCGGTCGTCTCGCTCCATGTGCCGGGGATGCGGCAGGTCGGCGCGCTCCTCATTCCCCGGATGTTCGGGCAGGCGGTCTTCGCGCTCAACTTCGTGATCGTGACGAATTTCGCCTCCCGCCTCGGTGAGGGTCGTGTCTCCGGGTTCCAGTATGGCTACACGCTCTTTTTGCTGCCGCACGGCGTCTTCGCCCTCTCCGCGGCGACGGTACTCTTCCCGACGCTCTCGCGCCTCGCCGGTGCGGGCGACTGGCAGGAGTTCCGCACGCAGTACGCCGCCACGCTCCGCACCGTGCTCTTCTTCATCATCCCCGCCACCGCCGCCTTAATTGTCCTGCGCACGGCGATCCCCGAGGCGATCTACCAACTCGGCGCGTTCAACGCCACTTCCTCCACCCTGACCGCGACTGCCCTCGGCGCGCTGGCGACGGGTCTGATCGCCTATGCCGTCGTGGAAATCGTTACCCGCGCCTTCTACGCCTTGCAGGACACGCGCACGCCGGTGATCGCGGGCGTCGTGACGATTGCCCTCAACCTGCCACTCAGTTGGATGCTCAGCAAAACCTTTGGGTTGGGTGGCCTCGGCCTCAGCCTCGCCGTCACGACCTGGCTCGAAATGACGATCCTGCTCGTCGTCCTTCGCCGCCGGATGGGCGTCATCGCGCCGGGCCTCCCCGATGCGCTCGTGCGTCTCTTCTGGGCCGCCGCCGCGATGACCGTCGTGCTGATGCCCTGCTCGTGGTTGCTGCACACGCTGCACCGCACCACCGGCAAGAGCATCGCGCAGCTCGCCTTCTTCCTCGTCACGCTTGGCATCGGCGCGGCGGTCTATCTCGGTGTCTGCAACTGGCTCGGCGTCGAAGAAGTGCAGCGCGTCCGGGGCATGGTAATGCGTCGGTTAGGGCGGGGAAGAGAGGAAACCGATTGAACTGCCAATTTTCTATCGTGAGAGGGGTACAGCATGGTGCGGTTATCGGTGCTGGTCGAGGGGGCGCATGGGCTGACGTGGGCGCGTTGGAAGGAGTTTGTCGCCACGACGGAGCGACTGGGGTTCGCGGGGCTGTACGGTTCCGATCACTTCACCCTCGCCGGTGATCCGCCGGACAAGGATTCGCTGGAACTGATCGTCTCGCTCGCCTATGCCGCCGAACGGTCGGAGCGGCTGCGGCTCGGCCAGCTCGTTTCGCCCGTCTCATTCCGCGATCCGGTGATGCTGACGCGGCAAATGCTCGCGCTCGACGACCTGAGCGGCAGGCGGATGGTCTTCGGCATCGGCGCGGGCTGGAATGTCCGCGAGCACGCGATGTTCGGCTACGATCTCGGCGAGATCAAGACGCGCATGGATCGCTTCGCGGAAGCGCTGGAAGTGGTCACCCGCCTGATGCGCAGCGAGGAGCCGGTCTCGTACAGCGGCACCTATTACCACCTCGAAGCGGCGACACTCCTGCCGAGGCCGCAACGGCCCGGTGGCCCCCCGCTGCTGATCGGTGGCAGCGGCCCGAAGCGGACGCTGCCGCTCGTCGCGCGCCACGCCGACATCTGGAACGCCGTGATGATGACTCCCGAAGCATTGCAGGAGAAATTGACGCTGCTCGATGCACTGATCGAGAAGGCGGGGCGGCTGCCGCGCGATGTCGCTCGTACGTTGATGACCCCCGTCTACTGCGGGCGCACCACCACCGAACTCGCGCACCAGGCAAGCGGCCGCCGCGCCAGCCCCGCCCTCGCCAATCTCTCCGACGCGGCATTGCTGGAGCAGCAGCGCGGGCGCGGCGCGATTGTCGGCACGCCGGAGGAAGTGATCGCCCGCATCCGCGTCTACGAAGGACTGGGCATCGAAGAGATCATGGTGCAGTGGTTCGCGCAAGACGACCTCGACGGCCTGGCAACGATTGCCACCGAGGTACTGCCAAAGGTTGCGGGGTAAGGGGAGCGGAGCCTCGCCCCCGGCCCCCTCTCCATTGCTTGGCAGCAATGGAGAGGGGGAGGGAGATCAACGCTTCTGCCGGTCGCCTGTGCGGAGCCGGAGCATCGCTCCACCGGCGATGATTGCGGCAGCGACCGTCAGGATCACGATAAGGTCGCGGTTTCGGTTGCGCTGCGCCGCGCCAGTCTTGGGGAGCACGGATGCCGGGGGGGCGCCGGTTGCACTGGGCGCATTCGCGGTCGTCGGCGCGGAAGCGCCCCCGGTCACGACGATCGTCGCCACCATGCGCGTGTGGATCGCGCAATGATAGGCGAACGATCCGGCCTGATTGAACGTGAATGAGAATGTTCCGCCGGTGGGGAGATTCTTCGAGTCAAACGCGCCGGTGTCGCTCGTGACGGTATGCGTCGCGGCGTCCTGATTCGTCCATGTCACCTTCGTCCCGACGGGGACAGTAATTGTCGCAGGGTTGAAGGCGAAGCCTTGAATCGTGATCGCCATATCGGCGGCGGCGGTGCTCGTCGCGCTCGCCCCAATGATCAGCCAGAGCAGCCCCACGAGCACGAGCAGATGCACGCCATAGCGGAGACCAGGCAGCCGTCGTCGCATGCGCATTGCGTTCCCCTCTCGCGGGCCGACGCCCGCATCTCGCACGATGACGCGCGAACGTAAGACTGAAACATGAAGGTCCTTCACATTTCAGTACGCTGAGGGAGGCGCATGCGGATTGCCGCCGTCGGTTCACTCCTCGGCGTCGCGCTCGCGCACACCGTCGAGAGCGGTTTCCAATCTATGGAGACGCCGGTTCGGGCGTGGCGCCGACGAGACGGAGATATTCTCCGGTTTCGGAACGCTCGTTGGGGCGAGTTCGGAGGCAAAGAAAGGCACCGGCACACCGGGTTCCTCGCCGGGCAGCGCGAAGTCGAGCAGGACGGAATAGACCGTCTCGCCGCCTGCCGCGCCCCCCGGTCCCTCGCTGCCGACAATCTCGCCCATCCGGCCCTCGTACGGGTTCGGCACGCCCGGCTCGGACTTCACGAGCACGCGGGTCCCCGGCTCGAACCGCCGCGCGCGCATGGCGCCTGAATGAATGAAGCGCCGCTCGATATGATGCGACGGCTTATGGCTCCCGCCCTGATAGCTCATGACTTGTCCGCTCCCCATCTCGTATCTCGCCGCAGGCCGCGTGCCCACGTTACCAATTTCACCGTCAGTGTACGGAATCGTGCGTGCGACGGCAAGCGGCCCGGGCGAATCTGGTATACTTCCCCTGTCTGGCTTGCCAGGCACCGAAACGGCGCAACGCGGGCGCGAAGGTGCGTCGCGGATCGCCGCTTTTTCGAGTGAGTGCAACGAATAAGAATGGATTCCATGACAGATCAGCGCCGTATACGCAATTTCAGCATCATCGCGCACATTGACCACGGCAAATCCACCCTCGCGGACCGCCTGCTGGAGCGCACGCACACGATCGAGAAGCGCGGCATGATGGCCCAGGTGCTCGACTCGATGGACCTTGAGCGGGAGAAGGGCATCACGATCAAGGCACGCGCCGTTCGCATGCGCTATACCGCGAAGGACGGCGACGAGTACGAACTGAACCTGATTGACACGCCCGGCCATGTGGACTTCGCCTATGAGGTCAGCCGCTCGCTCGCCGCCTGCGAGGGTGCATTGCTCGTCGTGGACGCCGCGCAGGGGATCGAGGCGCAGACGATGGCGAATGTCTACCTCGCCCTCGAACACAATCTCGCCATCGTCGGCGTCATCAACAAGATTGATCTGCCCGCCGCGCAGCCGGAGAAAGTCGCGCTGGAAGTGCAGAACTTCATCGGCCTCGTGGACGACGAGATCGTCCTCGCTTCCGCGAAGTCCGGCATCGGCGTGGACGATATTCTGGAGGCGATTGTCCGCTTCATCCCGCCACCCGGTGGCGACCGTGCGCAACCCGTCCGCGCCCTGATTTTCGACTCGCACTATGATGCCTACAAGGGTGTGATTGCCTATCTGAAGATCGTGGACGGCACGCTGAAGAATGGCGACCGCATCCGCGTGATGTCTAATGGCGTCGAGAGCGAGATGATCGAAATCGGCGTCTTCCGGCCCGATATGACCCCGGTGGCTGAACTGGCGGCGGGCGATGTGGGGTATGTCGCGACGGGACTGAAGATCGTGCGCGATTGCCCGGTCGGTGACACGATCACCACCGCCATGAATCCGTCACGCGATCCGCTGCCCGGCTACCGGCCCGCCAAGCCGATGGTCTTCGCGGGCTTTTACCCCGTGGATTCAGACGACTACCCACTGCTGCGGGACGCATTGGAGCGGCTTAAACTGAATGACTCGTCGCTCGTCTACGAGCCGGAATCGTCCGCCGCGCTCGGCTTCGGCTTCCGTTGCGGCTTCCTCGGCCTCCTGCACATGGAGATCATTCAGGAACGGTTGGAGCGCGAGTACAGCATTGATCTTCTCGCCACCGCGCCGAGCGTCGAGTATCAGGTGCAACTGACGAACGGCACGACGCAACTGATTGACAACCCCTCCGAGTTGCCGCCGGTGGAGAAGATCGCCGAGATCCGCGAACCGCTGATGGACATCACCGTGATCGTCCCCGCCCGCTTCATCGGTGCGATCATGGACCTCGTCACGACGCGGCGCGGCACCTTCGGCAAGATGGAGTATCTGGACGAGCAGCGCGTCATGCTCACCTATCGCATGCCGCTCGGCGAACTGATCGTGGACTTCTACGACCAACTCAAGTCCCGCACGCAGGGGTACGCCTCGCTCGATTATCAGTTCGCGGAGTACGAACCCGCCGACCTCGTCAAGCTCGACGTGCTGGTGAACGCGCAATCCGTGGACGCCCTCTCGATGATTACCCACCGCGAGTTCGCCTACGGCAAAGGCCGCGCCCTCGTCGAGACGCTCCGCAAGTTGATCCCCCGCCAGATGTTCGACGTACCGATTCAGGCGAGCATCGGTACCCGCATCGTCGCGCGCGAGACAATCAAGGCGCTGCGCAAGAACGTGACGGCGAAGTGCTACGGCGGCGACATCACGCGCAAGCGCAAACTGCTCGAAAAGCAGAAAGAGGGCAAGGCGCGCATGAAGATGGTCGGCAGCGTCGAAATTCCCCAGGAAGCCTTCATGGCCGTGTTGTCGCTGGATCGCGATATGGAGACGGTCGGAAGATAGGAACAGCAGATGACTGATCTATCCATTTCAGAAGCCGAGGAACAATTCGCCGAGGTATTCCGGCGAGCAGCGCATGACAAGGAACGCATATACATCACGCGGGACGGCAAACGCGTTGCCGCAATCATCTCAATTGAAGACTTCGAGGCAATTAGAAGCGATTGAGGATCGGTTCGACCGCGAAGAGATCGAAAAGGCATGCGCCGAGGCGAAGGAGAAGGTACAACCCCGTAGGAGACGCTGAAAGCGGGACTCGGACTGGAATAGGCGCGTTATACCGTTGGTTTCACGCCCGCTATGGACTTACCCGTTAGTGTAACGAGGCCAGCACTTCGGCGGGTGAACCGTCGCCCCGGACGACGGCTTCGATACCGGGTAGGAAGAGGTCCATCGTGGCAACATTGAAGTCGAACAACTGCCGGGCCATCGTCACGCTCAGGCGATCCCCCTCGACATCCACAGAGGTTTTGTAGCGGACTTCGCCATCGTCGTAATCCATCTCGAAGTTCCCAATCGCCATCGCATAGTTCACGCGGGTCAGGAACTCGGCGATGGCCGGTCGTCGCTCGGCGGGAACGTGCTCCGCCATCACCGAATAGATGAGCAGTTGTTCGTCGCGTTCACGGGCATGGAGGAAGCACGGCCATGTACCATTCGCGCCCTCCCAGTCGGTCGTGATGATGTCGGTGCCTTCGAGACGCGTGAAGGGGAGCACGGCGGCATTCAATGCCGCGATTGCCATCGTGAGGATCACGCCCTGCGAATGGGCCGTCTCTCCGCTGGCGCTGTTCATCCGCCTCCCGCCCCGACGAGTAGCGCGGCGCGCTGACGCTCCGTCTGGAGCAGCGCGCGGACCTTATTTTGCGCCGAGCCGCCGACTCCCCACGCGTCAACTTCCTCAGAGAGGGCGCGATACTCAGCGTTCCGATTTGCAATGTCGCCCAGCACAGCGCCACGATGTGCCCCGCCAGCGCCGTAGATGCTGTGGTGCCACGAGGCGGCTTCGTCCATCTTCGTCTGATGCCGTTCGGCATACTTCTTCGAGTGGAACGCCTTCTGCACCTTGGTGAGTGGCTTGAGTGGCCGAGCCAGGGCAGCCGTTGCGATCCCCTGCGGGATATAGAGTGAACCAGCTAGCTCCGCAGCAGTCGGTGCCGGATCCTCTCCCGCCTTCAGGCGGGCGATGCGGAACCACTGTTCGGCGTGGCGCGACTCGTGATACACCGTATCGGCCATCTCAGCGACCTGGTCATCGGACATTGGGGCATCGAGTCCCTGGGACCCGATTGACAACTGCCACGTCTGGAAGTCGAACTCGGCATTGTCGAACGTCTTGCTCGCATCGGGTCTCGACCCCACCTCGGGGACGTGTGTCTTCTTCAGTTCGATATTCACGTACTTCGCAACCTTGGCAATTTTGGCCGCCGCGTCCAGCGTCGCCCACTGCTTGATGCTGCCGAGCGGGTTCTTCTTACCGGTCACACGCGCCTTCACCTTACTCGCGAAATCGCCGATCGCGCCTTCCTTTTTCAGGCCGGTGTCCGTGTGGTCGCGTTGGATCACCGGGGTATACGCACTGCCGTGGGCGATTGGGGCAGCCTTTAATTGCACCGGCGCGTGTGTCCGCAACGCGCTGCTTCCCATCTGAACCGCTTCGCGCACCAGCGAGGCATCATCGTTGACCGCCACGCCGCTGACCTGCACGGTTGGCTTCACCCGCCCCTGCTGCTGTTGCACCACGTGCCACGCCTCATGCGGCAGATGCTTCTCCTGCCCCGGCCCAACG
>JAICJW010000586.1 GCA_025928215.1 Chloroflexia bacterium
CGATCATCGCGACGGCGGCGAACCTGCTGCTCGTTGGTCGGCATCGGCGCGGTGGTGCCGCGCTTGGCCTGCTCTTCGCGCTCGCCACCGTCGTGTGGATCATCGTGGATTTGCGTCACCTGCCCGCGACGGTGCTGGACCTCGCGAAGAACTCCTCCGTGGGCTTTCCCTCCTCCGTCCATCCACACGGCACACGGCCCGGCCCAATGATGTTCCTCGGCCTCGGCGGCCTCTCGTTGCAGATCGGCGGGGCGGGGGTGGCCTTCTTCTGCCTGCCTCGCGTCCGCCGGATGCGGCGAGCCTCACGCGCCGAGCGCCAGCCCGAGCGCGAAGAGCAGCCCGTAGACCAGTTCGAGCCGCGCGGTGCCGGCGAGTACACCATTGAGGGCGCGCCCGCGCTCCCGCAGCACGCGGCGGACGAGCGATGGCACGAGGGGCAGGGAGAGGAGGGGCAGCAGTATCCAGGCTGAGACGGCGACGCCGGTGATCCACATCACCGGCGGCACGACATACGCGACGGCGAGGAGCGCGATATACTCCTTCCGCGTCACGCGCTCGCCAAAGCGCACCGCCAGTGTTCGCTTCCCCGCCGCATGATCGGTCGCGATGTCCCGCAGATTATTGACGACGATGATCGCCACGGCCAGAAGACCAATTGGCACCGCCGCCCACCACGCGACCGCGTCTACCGCTCTCGCCTGCACCTCGTACGTCCCACCGACCGCCGCGAGGCCGAAGAAGAGGAGGACGAAGAGTTCGCCGAGGCCGTGATAGCCGAGTGGGAACGGCCCGCCCGTGTAGGCAATCGCCGCGAGGATCGCCGTCAGCCCGATCAGCACAACAGGCCAACCGCCGACAGCGATCAAGTAAATGCCGATCAGCGCCGCCGCCGCGAAGACGGCGCACATCCCGGCACGCACCTGCCGGGGCGACAGCAATCCGGCCTGCGTGACACGCAGTGGCCCGACTCGTTCGGCAGTATCGGCCCCGCGCAGGAAATCGAAGAGGTCATTCGCGATGTTCGCCCCGATCTGCAAGAGCAGCGCGCCGGCGAGCGCCGCGAGCGCCGGAAAGAAGGCGAAACGGCCCATCCCAATTGCCGCCCCTGTCCCGACGATGACTGGCGCCGCCGCCGCGGGCAATGTCCGCACCCGCGCCGCCACCATCCATACCCGTACCCCGCTCGGCACCGCCGCCTCAACCCTCATCGGGAAACGCTTTTGAACCGCAGAGACGCAGAGAAAATGCGAAGAACGTACATTCTCATTCCCTCGTTTCCCTCTCTGCGTCCTCTACGTCTCCGCGGTTCGTATCCGGTTTCGTCCCCGTGTGGATCGCGACCGCGCCGAGGCTGAAGCGGCGGAAGCGGACATCGCGCAGCCCGGCACGCTCCATGATCGCTTTGAGGGCGGGCGGAGGCGGGAAGTTGCGGGCGGATTCCGGCAAGTAGCGATAGGCCTCGCCATTCCCGGTGATGATCCGTCCGAGGAGGGGCACGAGGTGATTGAAGTAGACCTGATGAAGGAAGCGCACGGGCGGAAAACCCGGTTTCGCCACTTCGAGGCAGACGACGCGGCCACCCGGCTTCGTGACGCGGCACATCTCACGGAAGGCGCGCTCGATGTCCGTCACGTTGCGCATCGCGAAACCCGTCGTCACGCAATCGAAGGTGTCATCGGAGAAGGGAAGATCGAGCGCATCCGCCGCCATGA
>JAICJW010000287.1 GCA_025928215.1 Chloroflexia bacterium
AGCGCGCGTATGCAGCATCACGCTCACGCATCTCGGGTGTCTGGCCAGCCTCATGACCCATCGTGTGCGGGTGCGGGGGATGGCCTCAATGCGCTCCGCTCCGCCGATTGTCACGACGAGGGAGGCTGTAGGTGGCTAGTATTGTCACGGTGCTCGGCACCCGTCCGGAAGTCATCAAACTCTCATCGCTGCTGCCGCTGCTCAGCCGCCAATGGTCACACGCCCTGGTCCACACGGGTCAACACTACGACGAAGAGATGGTCAACATCTTTTTCAGCGATCTCAACCTCGCGCCACCGGACTACTCACTCGCCGTTGGATCAGGATCCCATGCGAAGCAGATCGCACAAATCATCATCGGTCTGGAAGAAATCCTTCAGCGCGAGGAGCCGAAACTCGTGTTCGTGCAGGGGGACACGAACTCAACGCTCGGGGGAGCGCTCGCAGCACGGCAGTTAGGCATCCCCGTCGTTCATGTGGAGGCGGGGTGCCGCTCGCATAATCGCCGGATGCCCGAGGAGCAGAATCGAATCGTCGTTGATCACCTTGCGGATTACCTCTTCACGCCCGACACCATTGCCACCGAAAATTTATTCCGCGAGGGGATCGGGGCCGATCACGTCTATATGGTTGGTTCAACCGGCGTTGATGCCTGTTTGCGCAACTGGGGGTACGCGGCAACACAGCCGATCCTCGATCACTTGAGTGTCGAGCCACATACCTACGGCCTCGTGACTGTGCATCGAGCGGCAAACACCGCCCCCGACGTTCTGACGGGTATTTTCGCCGCGCTGAATGAAATCGCCGAGCAACTGCCGCTCGTTTTCCCGATACATCCGCGCACGCGCGCCGCGTTTGACGCATTGGGGCTTGCGGGTAGCCTGCACCCGGACATCCATCTCCTTCCACCGCTCGGGTATTTGGATTCCCTCGCGTTGATCGGCAACGCGCTCGTTGTGCTGACCGACTCGGGAGGTGTACAGGAAGAGACCGCCGCGCTACGTATCCCCACACTCCTTATTCGAGAGGAGACGGAATGGCAAGCATACGTGAACGCCGGGACGCACCGATTGGTTGGGACGAAGCCGGAGACCATCGTGCCACAATTCCGCGCGCTGCTCCGCGATGGTTCGCTCGACGCGATGCCGCTGCACGCCCTTCCGGCGGCGGCGGGCGCGGCAGAGCGGATCACGGCGATCCTCGCGACGATCCTGCCGTACGACTATCCGATCCAGCTACCCGTCACGCGTCACTCGGTCTCGGAGCATACCGCATGATGAACCTCGCATTGATCCTCACCAGTACCGTCTTCGGCGTTGTCGGTCAACTCATGCTGAAACGAGGGATGACCGTTCTTGGCCCGCTGACACTCACCGCCGGGGGAGCGCCGGGGCTTGTCTGGCGGGTCTTTACGACGCCTGCGGTCATCGCTGGCCTCGCCATTTATGTCGGCGCCACCTTCTTCTGGTTGCTCGCCCTCTCACGCGTACAATTGACCTATGCGTATCCATTCGCGAGTCTCAGTTACGTGCTCATCGTCATCGCCGCGTGGGTGACGCTCGGCGAACATCCATCCCCGATGCGATTGGGTGGGATGGGAATCATCATGGCCGGGGTGCTCCTGATTTCGCAAACATGAACACAGCAATCTCACCATAGGGGGGAAGCATGCGGGTCGCTATTGTCGGTGGCGGCATCCTGGGGACGAGTCTCGGCTATTTCCTTGCCGAGGGGGGCGTCGACGTTCACCTGGTGGAACGGAGCGACAATCTCGGTGGACTCGTCGCGCCGATTGAGTTAGATGAACTGGGCGGCGTACGGGTGGATCGCTACTATCACTGCATTCTCAACAGCGACCGTCATTTCATTGATCTTATTCACGCCGTCGGCCTGGAAGATCATCTCCAACACGTCGAGACTAAAATGGGCTTCTATCATGATGCCCGTCTGTACCCGATGTCTACGCCGCTGGAGTTCTTGCGCTTTCCGCCCCTCGGCATGCTCGATCGCGCCCGCCTCGCGCTGACGATCCTCGCTTGTCGTCGTATCAAGGACTGGCACGATCTGGAGAGCATTAGTGTGGAGGCGTGGCTGACGCGTCTCAGCGGAAGACACGCATATGAGACGATCTGGAAGCCCCTGCTCGGCGCGAAATTCGACGGTGACTTCGCGCAGGTCCCCGCGACGTATATCTGGTCGCGCCTCGTGCGGATGACAGACACGCGCGACGGCGCGGCGCAAAAAGAACTGATGGGATACTTGATTGGCGGCCACCTTCCCGTTGTCGAGGCGCTCGCGGCACGAATCGTTGCATCAGGCGGCACCGTGCAGACCGAGACGGCCGTTTCGGAGGTGCTCACCGATACCACCGGTCGCATTCGCGGAATTCGGACAAGCGATGGTGATGTCGCCGCGGATGCGGTGGTACTCACCACACCGACCGGGATCGCCCGCCGCCTTCTGCCGGAGCGCCTGGCTCCAATCGCCGACCGCTGGGGGAAACTCGATGGCTATCTCGGCGTTATCCTTCTCCTCGTCGTACTCCGACGGCGACTAACCCCCTATTACACGACGAACGTCACCGATACATCCGTGCCATTCACGGGCGTCATCGAGACGACGAATCTCATTGCACCCGAACATGTCGGCGGCTATCATCTCGTGTACTTGCCAAAGTACGTCTATCCGGACAATCCGTACACGACGATGGATAATGCCTCGCTGGAAGCGGAATTTATGGGCCATCTTCGCCGGATGTTCCCCGCTCTGACGGACGACGACATCGTGACGACGCGCCTCTTCCGCGAGCGCTATGTCGAGCCGATCCACCCCATCGGGGGAACGGATCGTATCGCCCCGATCAAAACGGAAATCCCGGGCCTCTACCTCGCCAACACGAGCCAGATCTATCCCGCACTCACGAACTGCGATTCGGTGACCCGCCATGCACGACACGTCTCTTCCCTCATTATCGAGGATCAATTCTCGGCTCAACCCATAGGAAATGACGCGCTGCTTGCCACAACCTAAACCGTATCTTCGTGGGGAGGGGAACAAGCCATGACGACGCGACGTTTTTCATTGCCCCGTTTCAGCCGGGGCAGAGCCGCCATTGGCCTCGTGACGCTCGTATCACTGCAAATGTGCCTTCTCTTCCTTGCGCCGGTCGGCTCCCTCCCCATGAGCCTGTCCCCACCAGGCAGCGCGGTTCAAGCACCAAGCAACCCCGATCCGGCACACGCCGTCGGCAGCCAACTGCCGGTCGGTGTCGGCCATGTCCATACCGCTACCCAGCCCACCGATCCCACCGCACTCCGTTTCGATGGAGACAGCACCTATGTCGCGGTCGCTGACAGTCCAGCCTTACGCGTCTCAGCGCCAATGACAATCGAAGCATGGATCAAGCCGACGGCGACATTTTCCGGGGAACGCCACATCGCCGGAAAGCAGACGTATGGCCTGGGCATCGCACCGCTGGGTACGGGCTTTCAGGCGCTCTTCAAATTCGTGAGTGGCGGAGAGATGCGGTCTGTTGCCTCGAGCCAACTGACGCTGAACCAGTGGTATCACATCGCGGGCGACTACGATGGGAGCGCGATGCGTCTCTTCGTCAATGGCGCAAAAGTCGCCGGGATCGTGACGAGCGGCGCCATCGAGCAGACGATCACCCCGTTTCGCATCGGCTCCGCCGACGATGGAGCGGGCGATCTCTTTCCCGGGATGATTGACGAAGTACGCGTTTCTGACACTATCCGCTACCGAGGCGTCGGGGCCGGGGTGGGATTCGTCATCCCGCAGGCTCCGTTCACGCCGGACGCGCATAGCGTTGGGTTGTGGCATTTCGACGAAGGCACGGGGGCGACTGCCGCCGACGCCTCCATGCACGGCAATACGGGGACACTCATCGCGAGTCCCGCGTGGACAACGGACACTCCATTCAGCGGGCCAGACACGACGCCACCGACGCTTTCCGCGATCACTGACGCCAGAATTACGACGACGACCGCGACGATCACCTGGACCACCGACAAACCCGCCACCTCACAGATGCACTATGGGAGAACAACCAGCTACGGTTCCAGCACGATCTACGATGCCGCGCTGGTCATTGACCATAGCCAGACGATCAGCGGCCTGAGCGCGAAAACACGCTACAACTTCCAGGTCATCAGTAACGATGCAGCCGGCAACGAGACAGCATCGGCCAATGCGACCTTCATGACGCCGGTCACGGATCCCCCGCCTGCACCCGTCATTTCGGGGCTTGGTTCCGGCAATATTACCGCCTCGTCCGCGACGATCACGTGGGCGGCGGACATACCCGCCGACAGCCGGATCGAATACGGCACGACCACCGACTATGGCTTGAGTACGCCTCTTAATCCCGCGTTCGCAACGGCCCACAGCGAGACAATTAGCGGCCTCATGCCGGAGACGGAATACAATTACCGGATCAAGAGCATGAGCCCCGCAGGCGTGCTGACGACATCCGGCAACGCCGTTTTGATGACCGGCAATGCATCCTCCTCGACGGCGGGGGAGTGGTCGCCCGTAATAGATTGGCCCTTCGTCGCCGTGCATATGGCGCTCCTCCCCACGGGCAACGTGTTGATGTGGGATGCGTGGGAAACGAAAGGCTCCGTTGCCGCCCGCCTCTGGAATCCCACGAGCCAGGCACTTACCGGCGTGACGAATCAGTTCTCCGCCATTTTCTGTTCAGGCCAGGCGATGCTGGCCGACGGGCGGCAGATGGTGATCGGTGGCTTCGTGAGCGACGATACCGGCATCAAGGACACGGACATCTTCAACCCGGCGACCAGTTCCTGGACGCGCGTCGCCGACATGAACTACGCGCGCTGGTATCCCACGGCCACCACGTTGCGCGACGGGCGGGTGCTGGCCCTGGGCGGCGATATCTCACCCGGAGTCAACGCCGACATCCCCGAAATTTACGATCCGGCAACGAATACATGGACGCCCCTGCCGGGAGCGCGGCTGAATGTTGGGGAATATCCGAACGCGTTCGTCATGCCGAATGGCAAGGTCTTTCTCGTCGCGGCTTCGGATAACATCTCACGCATCCTCGATGTGGACACGCAAACGTGGACGGTCGTTGGGCCGGCGCCCGTGCCTAGCGGCACCTCGCTGATGTATAGCCCGGGCAAGGTCGCCGCAACCGGCGGGAACAATACGGTGGATAAACTGACGGCGGTGATCGATCTCAATCAGGCAACGCCCACTTGGCGGCAGACCGCCTCGATGTCCTATCCACGTTTCCAGCAGACGCCCGTGCAGTTACCGGACGGTACGGTCTTCGTGCTGGGCGGTGCGGACGTCTACAGTCTTACGGCGACGACGGGGATCCTGCCCACGGAGCTATGGAACCCCACGACGGAAACGTGGACGACCATGGCATCGCTGCAAGAGCTGCGTATGTATCATTCCACCGCGATGTTGCTGCCTGATGGGCGGGTCCTCGTGGCGGGCGGAGGGCGGCTTTCTCCCGCGATAGACCATCCAACCGCCGAGATCTACTCCCCACCGTACTTATTCAACGGCCCGCGGCCAACGATCGGCATTGCCCCCGCCACCACGAATTACGGCGCGAGCATGACGGTCCAGACGCCCGATGCCGCCAGCATTGCATCGGTCTCATTCGTCCGTCTCTCATCGGTGACACACGGCTTCAATATGGATCAGCGTTACGTGGATCTGAGCTTTACGACGTCCGGGGATACGTTGACTGTCCAAAGCCCTGCAAACGCCAATATCGCCCCACCCGGCGACTATATGCTCTTCATCAAGAACGCGAGCGGCGTACCTTCGGTCGCGAGCATCGTGCAAATTGGCGCTTCGGCTCAGGTGGATACGGTGCCGCCGACGATCTCGCTAACGGCTCCCGCCACCGGGGCGACTCTCTCCGGTCCCGCCGTCACCCTCGCCGCCACCGCCAGCGATAACGTCGGCGTCGCCACTGTCCAGTTCACCCTCGATGGCACTCCGCTCGGCGCGCCCCT